>CAVKLO010000089.1:0-6375 GCA_963656985.1 Bulleidia sp.
CCGGCCAGCTACCGGACAAGGAAGCCCAGATGTATCACGCGAATCTGGATGACTTCTATATGGTCCCTACCGCAGAAGTCCCTGTCACCAACATCTTCCGCGACGTCATCCTTCAGGACAGCGACTTCCCTCAGAAGCTGACGGCCTACACTCCCTGCTTCCGCCGCGAAGCCGGTTCCTACGGCAAGGACGTGCGCGGCCTGAACCGCCTGCATCAGTTCGACAAGGTCGAAATCGTCCGCGTCGAGAAGCCCGAGAACAGCTATGCCGCTCTGGACGAGATGATAGCGCACGTGGAGAGCCTCGTGAACAAGCTCGGCCTCAAATACCATATCCTCCGTCTCTGCGGCGGCGATATGAGCTTCACCTCCGCCATCACCTACGACTTCGAGCTCTGGAGCGCGGCGCAGCAGCGCTGGCTCGAGATTTCTTCAGTCTCGAACTTCGAGTCCTACCAGGCGAACCGTCTCCACCTGCGCTACCGCGACGAGAACGGCAAGACGCAGCTCTGCCACACTCTGAACGGCAGTTCCCTCGCGCTCCCTCGCGTCGTGGCGGCCCTTCTCGAGGATAACCAGACCCCGGACGGCATCATCATACCTGAAGTTCTACGTCCATACACCGGCTTCGACAAGATTGACTGAGAACAGAATCATATTGGGAATAGATCCCGGAACCAACATCCTCGGTTACGGGATCGTTTCCGTTGATTCCGGCCGGCCGCACTATGTAACGATGGGAGTCTTCGACCTGCGCAAGATAAAGGACCCCTTCGAGAAGCTCGCGAACATAAACGCCGGCGTAGAGGAGCTCATCGCGACCTATTCACCCACCGACCTCGCCGTCGAGTCCCCCTTCTACGGGAAAAACGCCCAGGTCATACTCAAGCTCGGCCGCGCCCAGGGAGCGGCCATCATCGCGGCTATAAGAGCGGGCATCCCCGTCACGGAATATGCCCCGCGCAAGGCCAAGATAGCCATCTGCGGCAACGGCAACGCTTCGAAGGAGCAGATCGGGGTGATGGTCGGCAAGACCCTCTCAGTCACGCTCGAACCTCAGCATCTCGACGCCACCGACGCGCTCGCCATCGCGCTCTGCCACCATTATCAGCTCTCAAGCCCGCTGTCGCACGAGCATTCCCCCGGCTCCTGGGCCAAGTTCGTCGAGGCGAACCCCGACAGAGTGAAGTGACTTCTCCCCCGGACTTCGTCCAATCCCGCCTTCCCTTGCGGACTTCGTCCAATCCCGGCAGAAAATTCACATTATTTAAATTCTTTATTAAACCCCGCCCCTGCGGCCTTGTCTAATGTTCGTGTTTTTTTATTGGAGAAATATGAACAAATCTCTCGTGCGCCTCGCCGCCGCCTTCCTGCTCCTGTTTACCTTCCTGCCTCTGGCCGCCCAGAAGGCGCAGAGTGACCTTACTGTCACCCTCATCGACGACGCTTCCGGCGAGCCTGTGGGCTTCGCCACGGTATCCGTAAGCGTGAAGAATTCGAGCACCCCTTACAAGTATGCCCTCACTGATGAAAAGGGCTCCGCAACCCTCTCCGGCCTCAAGAACGGGACATATACCTTCAAGGCCGAACTGATGGGCCTTGTCCCTGTAGAGAAGGAAATCGAGGTCAAGGGCCGCAGCATCGACCTCGGTCAGGTCAGGATGAAGACCGACACCAAGCTGCTGGATGCCGCCAGCGTCTCCGCCCTCGGCAACCCCGTAGTCATAAAGAAAGACACCATAGAGTATAACGCTTCATCCTTCAGGACCACCGAGAATGATGTTCTGGAGGACCTCCTCAAGAAACTCCCCGGAGTCGAAGTGGACTCCGACGGTACCATCACCGCCAACGGGAAGACCATAGAGAAGATATATATCGACGGGAAGACCTATTTTATGGATGACCCGGCCCTCGCGTCGAAGAACCTTCCCGCGAAGATCATAGACAAGGTCAAGGTCGTGAAGAAAAAGTCCGACCAGGCCGAATTCACCGGCATCGACGACGGTCAGGAGGAGACGGTTCTGGACCTCTCCGTCCAGAAGGGTATGATGAACGGGCTTATGGGAAACATCAGGGCCGGCATCGGCCACGATGTCCCGGTGAAGGAAAGCTCTTCCTCACAGTTCAAACCTTATAACGACACGCGCTTCACCTCGAACCTCTTCCTCGGCAACTTCTCCGAAGGCAAGCAGTTCAGCGTCATCGGCAACGCGAATAACGGAAACCGTCTCGGCTTCGGTGACTTCGCGGGCAATATGATGCGCGGGATGGGAGGCGGTATGCGTTCCGGAAACGGCGGAGTGACCACCTCCTACCTGCTCGGTGGCCACGCCGGTTTCGACCTGCTGGACGACAGGATGGAGCTGGTCAGCGACCTGGCCTACAGCGGGACCCGCAACGATACCGACCAGCAGTCCTACAGGGAGACCTATTATGACGATTTCACCCAGATATCCGAGACCAAGAACGTGTCCACATCCACTTCTGACGGTTACCGTTTCGGTATGCGTCTCGAGCACAAGTTCAGCGAGAACAACTCCATCATCTTCGAGCCTCAGCTGAACTACGGTATGGGAAGCTACGACACTCTGGAAGAGTTCAATACCGATACGGATGACAGAAACGGAAACATCACGGACACTAACGACGGCTTCAGCTACAATGCCGGCGACAACCGCAACATCCAGGCCTCGGGCCGTCTGATGTACCGCCAGAGACTCGGAATCCCGGGACGCACCCTCGTCCTCTTCACGAATTACCGTTTCTCGAACAACGACACCGACGGACTCACCCAGTCGCTCACGCGCAGCTATATCGGCGGAGCGCCGAAGGACTCCATCATAAACCAGCATACGGACCAGTACAGCCGCAGCTCCAGCATTCAGGGACGCGCCGTGTTCACTGAGCCTCTCGGGAACGACTTCTACGCCGAAGCGAACTACTCCTATAACTGGAGCCGCTCGAATTCCGAGAAGACCGCTTATGACATCGCCCTGCAGGATGACGGCTTCAGCAAGGACACGCGCGACAGATACACAGGCGGAGCCCGCAGCCTGAATGAGGCATATTCCAACTCCATCACGAACACGAACATACGTCAGGAAATCGGCGCGAACCTTATGTTCCGCCGCGAGAAGATTCTGGCTCAGGTCGGTGTCAGCCTGAACCCTTCGAAAGTCAGCAATTATACCGAGCGGGCGTCCTACACCATAGACACCACCTATTCGGTGCTCAACTGGTCTCCTCAGGCTATGTTCTTCTATGAGCCGAACGACTACACCGAGGCCCGCTTCCGCTATCGCGGCTCCACGAGCCAGCCGTCCGTCACTCAGCTCGTGCCGGTTCTGGACAATTCCAACCCTATAAACCAGTCGCTCGGAAACCCTTATCTCCTTCCGTACTTCTCCCACAATTTCGGAGGCGAGTTCCAGTACGGCAACCCGAAGAACTATACCTCTCTGAGCGTGCGTCTGAACGGGGGCTTCGTCCGGAACCCGATAGTGAACAGCACCTGGTCCGACAAGGCCGACGGTATGACCTTCACGATGCCTGTGAACGGCCCGACATCGGGCAACTTCAGCTTCTTTATGTTCGGGAATATGCCGATATACAAGCAGAGCGTCCTGATTTCGAATATGACGCGCTTCAGCCTGAACAGCTCTTCGTCATACGTGGGAAACAATATCGGGACGGACAAGTATTATCACGACGACGATTTCGACTATGTAGCGTTCAGACGGGACTACAGCGACATAGACAATTCCGCTGACTTTCAGCGGAACGATACCAGAAGCCTGAGCGTCACGGAGCGTCTGCACCTGACCTACCGCACGGACGCCCTCGAAATCAGAGCCGGAGGATCCGCAAGGTACTCCAATACCAAGTACACCATTTATTCCGACCAGAACATCGAAACCTGGAGAAATTCCGCGGACGCTTCGGTCATCTGGAACTGGAATCTGACCGGGATGACTTTCCGCTCGGACGTGAACTACAGGTGGTATCGGGGATACTCCACCTCAATGCCTTCCGAGACCATCGTGAACGCGGAAATCTCCAAGCTCGTTTTCCGCAGACAGGCCACCATAGCCCTGAACGTCTATGACCTTCTGGGGCAGACGCGCAGCCTTAATGTGAGCGACACGGCGAACTACCACTCGGAATCCCTCAGCAACACCGTGGGACGTTACGTTATGCTCTCGTTCACCTGGCGTTTCGGAACCTTCGGCGGCGGCAACCGCCGCGGCGGTCCGGGGATGGGTCCGGGTATGGGTCCCGGCGGACGTCCGGGCGGAATGGGCGGCCCTCCTATGGGCGGAGGCCGGCGCTTCTGAGAAATATGAAAAGATGATTGAGGGTGTGCGGCATCGGCCGTACACCCTCATTCTTCTTCCGCATCCTCCGCCGGACGGTTCCCGCTGTCGCAGTAGCGCCGCCATTTGTCGAGAAGCGAGGCCATATCGTCGGGGAGCGGGGCCTCGAAGTGTACCCGCTGACCGGTCCCGGGATGCACGAAGCCGAGCACGCCGGCGTGCAGGGCCTGGCGGGGGCAGAGTTTGAAGCAGTTCTCGATGAACTGGCGGTACTTGGCGTAGATGGTTCCCTTGCGGATTTCGGAGCCGCCGTAACGGGCGTCGTTGAAGAGCGGATGCCCGATGGAGGACATATGCACGCGGATCTGATGCGTGCGTCCGGTCTCGAGGCGGCACTGCACGAGAGTCACGAAACCGAAACGCTCGAGGACTTTGTAATGCGTGATCGCGCGCTTGCCCTTTTCAGGATCGCCATAGACGCGGAAGCGCAGGCGGTCGTTGGGGTCCCGGCCGATGTTCGCGTCTATCGTGCCCTCGTCTTCCTTTATGTTTCCCCACACGACGGCGGTGTAGAGCCGCTCGATGCTGTGCTCGAAGAACTGTCTCGCGAGGTGGAGCTGGGAGTTGTCGTTCTTCGCCACCACCAGCAGTCCCGAAGTGTCCTTGTCTATGCGGTGCACCAGTATCCCCATCCTTTCGTCCTCGGCTTCGGGGCCCTGGGAAATGCCCAGATGATATGAGAGCGCGTTTATGAGCGTGCCCTCGAAATGTCCGTGTCCCGGATGCACCACCATCCCGGCGGCCTTGTTCACTACCAGAAGGTCCTCGTCCTCAAAGACTATGTCGAGCGGAATGTCCTGCGGCAGAATCTCCATACCGCGCCGGCGGTAAGGCATAACGAAGCGTATCACGTCTTCCGGACGGACTATGAGATTGGCCTTGGCCACCTTGCCGTTCACACGGACGTACTGCTGACGGATCGCGCATTGGATGCGATGCCTCGAGGTATCCTCGAGGTGAGCGGCCATATACTTGTCTATTCTGATAGGAGTCTGTCCTTTATCGATGTTCAGGCGGAAATGCTCGAACATCCCCTGCTCCTCCTCCTCGCACGCCTCGTCCGCCTTCGCGTCGGGACTCTCGATGATCTCCTCGTCGATGAACTCGGCGAGATGCCCGTCCTTGAGTTCCATATCGCTCTATTCTTCGCTGAGTGTCAGATGCAGTGCGATGTCGGACCCCATCAGAATCGGGAATTCGGAGACTCCCGGAGACTGGCTGCTGACCGTCGCGTTCAGCGAATCGCTGTAGGTCCGGACATTCTTGTCGAAGACCAGTCTGCCGATGTTCAGGGAGTTGTCGTGCAGGGCGTCCACGGCGCGGGAGTAGCGCAGCCCGACTACGTCCGGCACGAAGGTCCGGTTGTTTTCAGGGTTCAGACCCACCACGAGACTGATGTCCGAGCCGCTCTCGATTTCGCGCCCGGCGGAAATCTCGCGGTTGCGGTAGAGCTGCTTCAGGACATTGTTCGTCGCGATGTCGTCCACATAGATGAGTTTGCTGAGGTTGAGGCCCTTCGAGGAGAGCTCTGCGCGGGCCTGGCGCATAGAAAGCCCCACGAGGTCCGGCATACTGACTTTCTTCGCGTTTACGGCATTTATGGTGAGCATAATGCGGCGCCCTTTCTTTACCTTGGAGCCGGCTTCCGGATTCTGCCTGTAAACCGCGCCCTTCGCCATCCTGCGTACATAGACCGAGTCCGTCACTTCAGTGCGGATGCCGCATCCGGCGGCCATTCCGGTGGCCTGGGCTACCGTAAGATTAGTCATATCGGGCACTTCTATCTCCTTCCCGTGTCGGGTGAACACTCCCAGCACCAGAGAAGCCACGATGCCGAGGCATAAAAAGAACGCGGCCGTCCCGATGAGATTGGAGATTACCCATCTTCCGCCGCTCTTTCCTCCGTCCTTATTTTTTTCCGATGCAGCCATACAAATTTTCAAAATTTCACA
Organism: Bulleidia sp.; assembly: GCA_963656985.1. Taxonomy (GTDB): domain Bacteria; phylum Bacteroidota; class Bacteroidia; order Bacteroidales; family UBA932; genus Cryptobacteroides. The sequence continues at coordinate 6,325 of CAVKLO010000089.1, forward strand.
AATTTACGAAGATGTTTTGGATTTTCACTACCTTCGCGTGTTATGAGCGTG
>CAVKLO010000090.1:0-6285 GCA_963656985.1 Bulleidia sp.
CATCCTCCAGAGTCTCTCCCGTATCGGCGTACACCGTCCCCGACACTACCATAGTGCCGATAAACATCTCCGCTTCGTCCCTGCTGCAGGAGCAGGCGCAAAGCAGAAGGGCCAGATAGGCCGATAATATGACGCAAACTTTCATCCGGTGACAGATTTATCCCGGGTCAGGTTCCGATACACGCGGCAAATATAGGCATTGTTTTCCGGAATGCCAAATCGGCCATCTTCAGCAGCCTCGGCGATTCCCCGGGGTGACTGTCCGGGAATCACGGGAAGTCACTTCTTCAGGAGATCCCCCGCATCCAGACCGAGCAGTTCCGCCCTTTTGCGGAAACGCGGCAGTTCGGCCTCCAGAAAAGCTCTGCGTTCCCGCTCCAGAACGGTCTTAAGGGCGTCCGGGGCCACATAAAACCCCATACCTCTCCTGTTGTATATGATTCCCGCATCCATCAGTTTCTCGTAAGAGCGGGCCACGGTATTCGGATTCACTCCTATCCGCGCTCCCATTTCGCGTACGGAGAGGATTCTGTCGTCCGGCAGAAGCTCCTTGCGGAGTATCTTGTCGCACACGGAATCCCCTATCTGCACATAAATGGGTCTGCCATTGTCGAATTCCATAATGCGCTAATATTTAATGGTCTTGATTCTGAAATAGATGCAGGTGAGAAGAATCGCGTCTGCGACGAAGTACAGCAGAAACTGCACCGTGTGCATCTTGGAAAGGAAGGCATCCCTGTCGAGTTCATCCCATCCGTAGGAGTTTATCCCTTCCAGCGTCCATACGGTCATCGCGCTCATCACTATGCTGATGAGGATGATCGCCAGGATGGTCTTGGAGGCCTTGCCCTTGCGGAAAAATATGGCTCCCAGAGTGAAAGTGAGGATGGCTGCGCACCAGTTCAGCCAGAATTCGAGGCAGAGGGATACGGGGCCGAAGGACGAGAAATATCCGCTCGTCATATATCCGAGACTCAGATACTGGCTGACAAGAGGTTCGCCATAGCCGGGAATCAGACAGACCAGGGCGTCCGCGGCCGAATAGAGTCCGAAGAAGCATACGGGGAGCACCACGCAGGTCATAAGCACCATCGAGAGGAACTTCTCGAATGCCGAAACCGGGACCAGGGTCCACCACGGACCCGAGCGGCGGTCGGTGACGTTCCCGTAGAGCTTTATCGGGAAAGATATCACGCCTATGCAGATGGCCACTATGGCGAGAAACCACCGCATACCGGAGCTGGCGTCGTCCACATAAATCCTCGCCGTGAAAAGCACGTTGATCAGCAGGTAGATGAAAGGCATCGCGCAGGTGAGCAGAAGCGTGAGGCCGCAGTTCTTTCTGAACGCTCCGATCTCGCAGGCGAAATACCGGGCGAATCTGCCGGGATGGAATGTTTCGTTTCTCATAGCGCTATTTTCTGAATAATTCCTTGATGTAAGACTTGTGACGGTGGACGGTGTTGAAAAGCGCCTCGATATTCACGCGGCTTTCCTCCCCGTTACCCGGGAGCACCTGTATGAATCCGCCCGGAAGCTGCTCGCTGTAGAGGGCTTCCGGATGCGGGACGTTCCCGTAATCGAAATACAGCTTCTCGGAAATCTCCTCGATGCTCGCGTTCAGAAGCACGTCCCGCCTGTCCAGAATGATGATCGGGTCTATGATGTTCTCGAGATCCCTGACCTGATGGGTGGAAATCACTATGACCGCGTCTTCACGGGTATGGCGGGCGAGAGCGCTGCGGAACTGGGACTTGGACGGGATGTCCAGACCGTTCGTGGGCTCGTCGAGGAAGAGGTATTTCGCATTGCTCGCAAGCGCGAGCGCTATATAGCTTTTCTTCAGCTGGCCGGCGGACATCCGGTTCATCTTCTGCTCCGGGTCCGTCTCGAACTCGGCCATTATGCACAGGAACTTGGACAGGTCGAAATCCGGACGGAAGCGTCCCGATTCTTCGGCGAAAGCCTTCGCGCTGACGCTGAAAGGCATCACGTCGTCCTGAAGGTAAAACTGATTCTCCAGAAGGGACGGAAGTCTGCGCGAAGGGTCTTTCCCGTCCACGGAAATGCTCCCCGACTTGGCTTTCTTGAGTCCGCAGAGGAGGGTGAGCAGAGTGGTCTTGCCGACTCCGTTCTCGCCCAGCAGGCCATAGACGCGGCCGTCTTCGAGCGTAGTCGTGATATGGTCCAGCACCGGAACGGCTCCGTAGCTGAACGCAAGATTGCTGATTTCAATCATCTTTCAGTGTAGTAGTTTAGTAATACACCGCAAAGATACTGCAAATCTTGAAACCGCAAAAAAACTTGAGGATTATTTTTGGAGAATTGACCTGTGACGGGATTGGCGGGACGCCTTTTCATTGGCTGCAAGCCGCCCGCGCTCGTCCGGCTCAGCCGCGAAGTCGCAGAAACGCTCCCACACCCAGCGCACCGCCTGCGGCGAGGGATGCGTCAAGTCCTCGGCGTAGAAGCGGTAGTCGCGCAGCTCATCGAGCAGAATCTCGTATGAGGGGAAATAGTCCGCTCTGGCGGAGTGACTGCGGACGAGCTCATCGAGCGCGAGCAGCAGGATGCTCTTGCTCAGCTGGTTGGCGTGTGCGCCGCCGCTCAGGTGCCGGATCGGGCTGACGGTGAAGATGAACTCTTTCTCCGGGCAGAGTTCCATAAGCTCTTCGAGAATGCGGGTGACTTCCCCGATGTCCGGGCGAGTGCGCACGAACTCGGACGCGGGGCGCTTGAGGCAGTTCGAGACCACTTCGCCGTCCTCGACTCTCCTCCAGCAGTACGCGGTGCCGAGAGTGACGACCACGCGGTCGCAGTCCTTCCAGAACGCGGCGGCCTCGTCCAGAGAAGCGTTAGCGACATCGAGGAATTCGCGGACGCCGGGGCGGGCGAAACTCGTGTGGTGGCTGAATGAGCAGACCATATCGTCCGCCCCGGCGCCCAATCTGACGCAGTCCCGCCGCGTGAAATGCTCGCCGCTGCACAGGCGGCGGACTGAGTTGAGGATGGACCGGGGGTTGTAGAGCGTGCCGAAAGGGTTCACGCAGACTCTGAGGCCGGCATCCTTCATCAGAGCGCCGACTCCGTCCGCGAAACAGCTGCCGAGTACGGCGATTCTGTTTTCGAGGCTTATTCTGACGCGGCTCTGCGGGAATTCTACGGGGGTTTGAAGCTTGAGCATATCTGAACTGTTCCGAATTGAGGCTAAAGATAGCCGTTTTTTCAGTAGGAATGAGTAATTTTGAGGGTTTTTCCGACTGCACCTATGATTATGAGACGGCTCTTTCCGCTTATTCTGGCTCTGACGCTCTGCCCGGCGGCTGCGGCTCAGCAGACGCTGTGGGATTACGACGCTGATTTCGAGTACTGTTTCGACAACCGTGAGTTCGACTACCGTCTGATGAACTACACCACGTCGATGACCATAAATGCCGCGCGGCTTACGCCCTGGGTGGGTCTGCGGATTCCCCAGAAAGGCTTCATCACTCACACGCTGCGCGTCGGGGTTGACCTCGAACGCAATATGGGCGAGCAGCTTCCGGCCTCTTCCGCTCCGGATGAGCTGCTGTTCTATTATCATATGGATGCGAGGCTGCGCGGGGGGCGCATAAGCGGCACTTTCGGTCTCTATCCCCGGAAGATGTCGGAAGGGGAGTATTCCTATGCCTTTATGTCGGACTCGCTCCGCTTTTTCGACAACAATCTCGAAGGGGCGCTCATCAAATGGCGCAGCCCCGGACTCTATGCCGAAATCGGCTGCGACTGGATGGGGATGTACGGGCAGGGCCGCCGCGAGCGCTTCAAGATATTCTCTTCAGGACGCTGGAAACTGCTCGAAGGCCTGTCGGTGGGCTGGGCTGCCGTGATGTATCATTATGCCGGCTCCGCAGGACAGCCCGGAGTCGTGGACAACCACCTTCTGAATCCGTATCTGCGCTATGACTTCTCGCAGTCCACACGTCTGGACGAACTCTCGCTCCAGTTCGGGGGACTGCTGAGCTATCAGCGGGACAGGCTCGAGGATGAGGGCTGTCTGCCTATGGGGGCGGAGATGATTTTCCATATGCGTTACAGGAAGCTGGGCCTGAGGAATGACCTCTATGCGGGTGACGACCTTATGCCGTATTACAGTCGCTCCCGCTATGGGAAGAAGTACGGCGCCGAGCTGTATTCGGGCTCTCCTTTCTACAGGGGAGGGCGCGGCTACGACAGGCTGGAATTGTATTGGGAGCCGCAGATCGCGGCGTGGCTCCGTCTGAACGTCTCGTTCGTGTTCCATTTTACGGATGAGATGCAGCCTTTCAGCGGATGGCAGCAGAAGGTTTCGCTGCTTTTCGACCTGGATTCCTACAGACATCCCGAATCTTCGTACACCCGCCGCCCCGGCGGAAAGAAAACTCACTCGGGGAAAAAGTATAATTTATGATCAGAAATTTTTTCGGCATCGCGGCGTCCCTGACGCTGGCCTTTATGCTTGCGGGCTGCGGCCCTGCGGACGGAGAGTATCGTCTCCGGATTCTTACCACGAACGACCTGCACGGCCGTCTTTTCGACTCCACTTACGTGGACGGGAACATCAGAAACTCGCTTTGCGCCGTGAAATGGTATGTGGACAGCGTGCGCGGGGCAGCGGGAGCGGGTAACGTGATTCTGCTCGACGACGGGGATTTCCTGCAGGGGGACAATTCCGTGTATTACTATAATTACGTGGACACTCTCACCCCGCATATCTTCCCGCGTATGGCCGCCTATATGGGTTACGATGTGGTGGTCGGAGGAAATCACGACATCGAGACGGGGCATCCGGTCTATGACCGCGTGGCCTCCGATCTGGAGGCGGCCGGGATTCCTTTCCTGGCCGGGAATGCCATCCGCAACTCCGACGGCAAGCCCTATTTCCCTTATTATACCATACTGCGGCGTGCCGGACTGAAAGTCGCCGTCCTCGGCTATGACAACGCCAACATTGCCGCGTGGCTGAACGAGTCCCTCTGGAGCGGGATGACTTTCAAGTCCCTGATACCTCTGGTCCAGGAGAATGTGGATGAGGTCATAGCCCGCGAGAAGCCGCAGGTAGTGGTGGTCGCCGTGCATTCGGGAACAGGCAGAGGGGACGGGACCGTGCTCGAAAGCCAGGGGCTGGACCTCTTCGATTCCCTTGAGGGAGTGGATGTCCTGGTCTGCGCCCACGACCACGCTCCGCTGGTTCTGACCAGAGACGGGCGCGCTCTGGTGAACTCCGGCAGCCACGCCCGCAATCTGGGCTATGCCGAAGTCCGCGTGAGCGTTTCCTCTGGCAAGGTGGTCTCGAAGTCTGCGGAAGCCTCTCTCATAAAGGTGGACCCGCGCAGGGCCGACCGCGCTATGGTCGAGGAGTTCCACAAGGATTACGAGGCGGTGAAGACGTTCACCCTCCGCGAGGTGGGTGAACTGAAGGCGGACCTTCGCACCCGTGAGGCCTTCAGCGGTATGTGCCCGTATATGAATTTGATACATACCATCAGCCTTCAGAGTACCGGAGCCCGCGTCTCTTTCGCCGCTCCGCTTAGCTTCGATTCCCGCGTAAAGGCCGGGACTCTGGTGTACAACGACCTTTTCACCATATATCCTTATGAGAATCAGATTTATCTGATGAGTCTGAGCGGCGCTGAGATTCTCAGCTATCTCGAGTATTCGTACGACCTGTGGATACAGTCGCCGGAGGGAGGGCACGTACTGAAGATCCGGGACCGTCCGGACCCCCGTACCGGCACTGTCAGATGGTCGTTTGTGGAGCGCAGCTATAATTTCGACTCGGCTGCCGGCCTGAATTATACCGTGGATGTCACCCGGCCGCTCGGGCAGAGGGTCCGGGTTTCAGGCTTTGCCGACGGAAGCGCTTTCGATGAGGCTGCGATGTACACCGTGGCTATGACTTCCTATCGCGCTTCGGGCGGCGGCGGCCATCTTCCGCAGGGAGTCGGGCTGACTTCGGCAGAGATAGAACGGCGCACTCTGGACAAGTTCCCGGAAATCCGCAATCTGCTGTACGGGTATCTGCAGTCCGAGGGGTGCATAGATCCGGCCGCGATAGGGGACCCTTCGGTCATAGGGAGCTGGAGTTTCGTCCCGGAAAAGAAGGTGAAACCGCTGATGGAGAAGGATATACGCCTGCTTTTCGCAGGCCGCTGAAAGTTCTTCGCGATACAGAAAAAAGAGGACGGCTGAAACTTTCAGCCGTCCTCTTCAGGTACTGGGTAGGAGAATCGAACTCCTATTGCAAGATTGAGAATCTTGAGTACT
>CAVKLO010000091.1:0-6280 GCA_963656985.1 Bulleidia sp.
GATATCCGGCGTGTATGACTGGAGCAACTCCTATTCCAAGCTTCTGAACACCCCTTATTACACTATGGCTTTCATCGACGGAAGCTATAGCAAGCAGCAAGACCCGCGCGGAGTCGACAACGGAATCAATATCGGCGAAGGCTCCTCCTACTGGCAGCAGATGGTGGGCCAGGCGAGTCTGGAGTATGCGGGACAGTTCGGAAAGCACGGCTTAGAGGCCCTCGCCCTTATGGAAGTCCGCGAGACGAAGAGCAACAGCCTCGCGGCCTACGCCAAGAACCTTCCGTTCTCCTCGCTTCCTGAAATCAATCAGGGCATTCCTACGAACGACCCTGTCTCCGGCAGCAGCGGAGCCACCAGAAGCGTCGGCGGAGTATTCCGTCTGAAGTACAACTATGCCGACCGCTATCTCGTCGAGCTTTCCGGCCGTGAGGACGGTTCCTACCTCTTCAGCGGTATGGACAAGTACCGCTGGGGCTTCTTCCCTTCCGCTTCCGTGGCCTGGAGAATGTCGAACGAGGAGTTCCTCAAGCCTGTCGGCTGGCTCAGCGACCTCAAGCTCAGGGCTTCCGTAGGTATGCTCGGCAATGACGGCGTTCCGGAGTACGCCTTCCTCAGCACCTATTCGCGCTACGGCTACGATGTCATCTACAGGGACGCGTCCGGAAACACCGGCGTGAACCCGGCCTACCGTCCGGATGTGGTTCCGTCCCTCGACCTCTCCTGGGAGCGCTACCTCTCCTATAACGTAGGTTTCGACGCCACTCTGTGGAACGGCAAGCTCAGCATCGAGGCCGACGCCTTCTACAACTACACCTACGACATCCTTTCCGGCCAGAGCTCGGGTTTCCCGGCCTCTATGGGCGGCTACTATCCTACCTATGTGAACTATCCGGCCATCGACGCCAAGGGTGCGGACCTGCTCCTCACTCACAAGAACCGGTTCCTGCTCGCGGGCAAGCCGTTCTTCTACAGCGTCACCGGAAGCATCACCTACTCCAAGACCCGCTGGATAAAGTATAAGGACAATCCCGAGGTCAATGAGAACCGCAAGCTCGTGGGCAAGACCTACGGAGCCATCACCGGCTGGCTTTCCGACGGCCTCTTCCAGTCCGAGGAGGAAATCGACAACTCCGCCTGGTGGGGTTCCCGTCCTAATGTCGGCGACATCAAGTTCGTGGACATAAACGGCGACGGCAAGATTGATTATGACGACTGGGGCTACTTCGGACGCTCGAACCGTCCGGAACTGACCTTCGGTCTGAATCTGAACTTCGAGTGGAACGGCTTCGACTTCAACGCCCAGTTCACCGGAGGCGCCCTCTTCGACGTTTCTCTCACCGGTACCTACTACAACGGTTATGACGACAACACCATCTGGACCCAGACCTTCAAGGAGGGCGGCAACTCGCCTCTCTACCTCGTGGAGAACGCCTGGAGCATAGACAATCCGGACGGAACCTTCCCTCGTCTCACCCTCGGCTCCACAGGCCACGGCGGAGACAACGGTCTGAGCTGCTCATTCTGGTGGAGGGACGGCAAATATGTACGTCTGAAATCCGCCCAGCTTGGCTACACCTTCCCGAAGAACTGGTTCGACTGGCTCGGCGTATCTTCCCTGCGCGTCTTCGCGGAGGGACAGAATCTCTTCACCATCGACGGACTCCCTAAGGGAATCGACCCCGAGTCACCTGGCGTGAACAACGGTTACTACCCTCAGCAGCGTCTCGTGATGGGCGGCGTTACACTTACATTCTAAAAACGGCGTGATATGAGAACAATTGCTAAAAATATACTTCTGGCATCATCCGGCATAGCTCTTGCGGCGCTTCTGAGTTCCTGCAACGACTTTCTGGATATGACACCGACCGACAGCGTTTCCGACAAGATCATCTGGCAGACGACCCAGAATGCGGAATACGGAGTGAACTACATCTATAGCTATATCCTCGATATGGCTGACGCGAATACCGGACAGTGTGTCGCGGGTATGACAGACGCGCTCACCGACCAGCTGAAATACGGCTCCTATAACTACAACGCCCTCTGCTACATCCCGAGCGAAATCGCCTACGGCGGATCCACTCTCACGGCGAACTATGTGGCCTCCTATCTGGGCTACTGGGACACGATGTACGGAGCCATCCGCAGGACGAACCAGGGTCTGAACTATCTGGAGAAGTACGGCGAGATGTCCGATGCCGACAAGGCCCGTCTGCAGGCCGAGCTCCGCTTTATGCGCGCATACTTCTACTTCGACCTTGTGAAGAGGTACAAGGAAGTCATCATCTACGATGAGGACCTCAGCGCCATAACTGCGAACAAGGCCCTCAGCACCGAGAAGGAAGGCTGGGATTTCATCGCCGCCGACCTCAAGTTCGCGCAGGAGAATCTTCCTGTGAAGGCCGAGGCGGGCGGCCGTCTGGACAAGGGCACGGCCTATGCCTTCGCCACCCGTGCGATGCTCTATGCGCAGCGCTATGACGAAGTCATCGCGGCGGCGGACAAGGTCTCTCAGCTCGGCTATACTCTCGACCCGAACTACGCCAATGTCTTCAAGGGCAGCAGTTCCGAAGTCATCCTCCAGTACGAGTTCAGCTTCGAGAACAATGTCACCCACAATTTCGACTTCTACTACACTCCGGGAGGAGACTACACCACTCGCGAGTCTTCGGGCGGCGGCTACGGCACCCCTACCCAGGAGATAGTCGAGTCCTACGAGTATGCCGACGGCAGCGGATTCCCGGACTGGTCGGTATGGCACACGGCCGAGGGCACTTTCGAGAATCCTCCTTACGAGCTGCTCGAGCCTCGCTTCCAGGCTTCCATCCTCTACAACGGAGCCTCCTGGAAGGACCGCACGATCCAGCCTTATGTGGGCGGCGACGACGGCTGGTGCCAGTGGAACGTGGTCAAGGAGCCTAAGGGCAAGACCACCACGGGATACTATCTGCGCAAGGGCGTGGACGAGACGCACGATGTCATCGCCAGAAGCAAGAGCACGCAGCCTCTCGTAGTCCTCCGCTACGCTGAAGTCCTCCTGAACAAGGCTGAGGCCTGCTATCGCACGGGCGATGCGGCCGGAGCCAACGCGGCCGTACGCGCCATCCGCGAGCGCGTGGACCTGCCTTATACCGACAAGGCGGGTGACAATCTCTGGGCCGCCATACGTCAGGAGCGCAAGGTGGAACTCGCCTTCGAAGGCTTCTCCTACTGGGATGTCCGCAGATGGGGAGTCGCCCCTGACCAGTATCCGGAAGGTCTTTCCGGCTATCAGCTGCACGGCCTGAAGATCGAGCCTGCCGGAGCCGGTTTCAGCTACACTTATGTGACAGTCGATGACAAGGTCCGCAATTATCCTGAGAAGATGGACAGATTCCCTCTCCAGGACAGCGAGCTTTCCAGCAATACTGCCGTAGAACAATTCCCTGAATGGAAATAATAGACATTGACAGGCATATGAAAAAGATATATGTAATATTGGCCGCGGCCGTCTCTCTCCTTGTGGCATCCTGCCACAGCCCGGAGCACGTCATCTCGAGCGCCGAACGCCAGAGCATCACAAGTCTGGAGGCCTTCTTCACCTTCGGCCCCTATATGGACCAGAGTATGTGCAAGCTGAACATCAGCGATGAGAACGCTTCCCGTTTCGTCCTCCCGATTCCGTGGTACTACCCGGTCACTTCCGACAGCGAGACCACGCCTTATATGACCAAGGTGCGCGTCCAGGCCGCCATCCAGCCTGACTGCAAGATAGAGCCGGCCCTCGGCCTGCTGGACCTCACCAAGGAGAATCTCTATACCTTCACCGACGCGAAGGGCGAGAGCCGTCAGATCTGCATCACGGGCGAGAGGGTCAAGTCCTCCGACTGCGAAATCCAGGTCTTCTCCATCGATGAGCCGGCCATCACGGGCATCATAGACAAGAGCGCGAAGACAGTCACCATCGTGTCGGCCGAAGACCTGAGCTCCTGCACCGCTACGGTACAGATCTCAGCCCACGCGAGCATCTCTCCGGACCCTGCGGTCGCGCGCGACTACAATTCCGAGGTGAAGTTCACCGTGACAGCCCACGACGGGACCGCTTCCGCAGTCTATACCGTCATCAAGAGCGTCCCGGACAAGATCGACTACGGTTTCAACAAGTCCTCGCTCGAGCAGCTCTTCAACTTCGACCCTGTCACTATGGCGGGTCTGCCGGCCTACAATACCGACGGCATCTATCCGAGTCTCGCGGTTACGGGCGGCAAGCTCGTGTTCTGCTCCGGAAACGGTACGGTTCCGGTATATCTGAACGGAGTGACGGGCGTGAATGAAGGTCAGATCAATCTCGGCGGCGCAGTCGCTGCCGCAGTGACGAACGACGAGGCCGAGAACCTCCTCATCTGCAACCACGCGGAGTCCGGCGAGACCTTCAGCATCTGGAAGGCGACGTCAGTGAAGGATGCTCCGGTTCTGCTGCACTCGTTCACCAACGGATCCGGCCTCCCGATGGGCTACTCCATCAAGGCCATAGGAAATGTGGACGGAAATGCCGTAATCGACATTACGACTGAAGGCGTTTCAGGCATCACCTCATCCAGCAAGGTGACCAGAGTCACCGTCGAGGGCGGCGCAGTCACGGATGTCACCGTGCTCGACCTCTCCGCAAGCGGACTCGGCTGGGGTTCGGCTCCTGTGAACAACACGGATGCGGTGGCTGTCGCCCCGCGCAAGGATGCAGGAGTATTCTTCTCCTACTACGATCCGAACGTCCTGCAATATGTGGCCGCCGACGGCTCGGTAAAGGCTTCGCTCCCGTTCAACAACGGCTCTTCCTGGGGTCTGAACGTGAACAACCTCGACTCCAAGCAGTTCAACAACGCTACCTATATGGCGCTCTTCATCGTAAGCCACTTCCCGTCCTGGGGAATGGGACCTGCCCTCTACATCTATGACATCACGGATCCTTCGGCCCTCTCCGGGAATCTGAACGAGACCACCGCCATAGTTGTGAGCAACGACTCCATCGACTGGACTCAGAGGTCTTCCTACTGCTACGCAGCGGGTGACGTAGTCCTCGCCCCGTCGAAGGACGGCTTCAAGATCTACGTATATTACTACGACCAGAACTCCGGCATCATCGGAGGCTACTCCGCCGACTGTATAAAGAAATAGACAGAATGCGTTTACTGAAGTTATACTCTGTTTATGCGGCCATCGCGCTGGCGGCTGTCTCCTGCGGCGGAAACTCCCCGGATCATCCGTGGGACCCCGACTGGGACAAGAAAACCGATACTGACCCGACCCCGACTGACAATTCCAAACCCCGTTATGTCTGGATCGACGCGGCGGCCAATTTCAGCGACTACGAGAACGACAAGGACAGGATCGCCGCCGACCTGAAGAAAATAAAGGATGCGGGATTCACGGACATCATAGTCGATGTCCGGCCTACCTGCGGCGACGTCCTGTTCCGCTCGTCCGTGGCCGATGCTCTGAAGAAAGTGGATGTGTGGAAGGGTTCCAGCTATGTATGGGTGGAGCGCACCGGCACCTACGACTATCTTCAGGCCTTCATCGACGAGGCCCGCAAGCAGGATCTGAAAGTGAACGCGAGCATCAATACCTTCGTCGGAGGCTACTATTGCCCTTACGGGCTCGGGGCCGACGGAATGCTCTTCCGCGACAAGTCGAAAAAGTCCTGGGCCTCGGTCATAAACTCCGAAGACGGGCTCGTGAACGTGATGGACCTGGGCTCGAGCGACGATTACGGCGCACGTTTCCTGAACCCGGCGAACGACTCCGTCCGGAAATATGTCCTCCAGATCATAAAGGACCTTGCTTCCTATGATCTGGACGGCATAATCCTGGACCGCTGCCGCTACGATGACTATGGTCTGCAGAGCGACTTCTCCGATGTGTCGAGAAGCAAGTTCGAGGCCTGGTCCGGAATCTCGGTCAGCTCCTGGCCCGAGGACGTGATGCCGAAAGGAGCCGCAGCATTGGGCGGAAGCGTGAGCGAGGTCCAGAAGAAATGGCTGGCTTTCCGCGCACACGTCATCCACGATTTCGTGGAGAAGGCCGCGCAGACCGTGCACTCCGTGAACAAGGACATCCGCTTCGGAGCGTATGTCGGCGCGTGGTACTCCAGCTACTACATCTCGGGCGTGAACTGGGCGAGTCCGAAGTACGACCCCAAGGCCGACGGGTACCTCTGGGCTTCAGCCGACTATAAGAACTACGGCTATGCCGACCACTGCGACTTTATGTTCCTCGGCGCGTACGCGGGCCGCGATGA
>CAVKLO010000092.1:0-6151 GCA_963656985.1 Bulleidia sp.
GGCACATACAGCTGCACCGCAAGCGATATGAGTTCATTCATCACCGAGCTTATGGTCCAGAGGCGCATAGAGTTCTGGGGAGAGGGCATCAACTTCTTCGCCTACAAGCGTCTCGCCCTGCCTGTCACAAGGTCTTACACGGACACCAACTGGATTTCCGCCCACAGGCTGAATACCAAGGCCGGTTACGTAGCTCCTTGGATGAACTATGTTCTGCCCGAATACGAGAGAGACAATAACCAGGCGGTCATTCTGAATCCGGACCCGTCTGGCGCCATCATTTCACAATAAAAAGATTATAAGGCTATGAATCATAATATGAAGACATATCTTTATGCGTCGCTCGCCCTTTTGGGCCTGACTCTCTCCTCCTGTAAAGGAAGCGAGGGCTATGAGCCGGGCCCGGAGCCGGCCTCTGACAGCATCGAGGCTTTTTTCCTTTCCTCGAATCCTTCAGAATACATTCTCGGCACCGACGTCACGAGCCTCACCCTCGAAGTCGGCCGTATGAAGTCTGACTTCGCAGCCACCGTTCCCGTAACGGTGGAATTCAGGGACGAGGCGTTCGAAATCCCTTCCACCGTGGAATTCGCGGCCGGAGAAGCCACGGCGTCTCTGACGATATCTTTCCCGGACATACCGATGAAAAAGGAGCAGCAGTTCATCATCCGCATTGCCGGGGACGATGCTAATCCGTATGCCGTCCACGACGGCTCGGAGCTGTATTCCGGGAAGGTTCTCGTCTCCGAGTGGAAGAAAGTGGTCAGCGGCGCTCTTTTCTGGTTCTCGACCAAGCTTCAGGCGCAGGTCACCTCGGACATCTACTGGCTCGACGGCTTCAACCGTTTCCGCATCGAGAACTTCCTCGGCACGGGATTCGACCTCAGCTACAGCATAAACAACTCCGAGTTCGACCCGGAGGACTTCAGTACTTGGAAGGGAGAATTCAGCCCTCTCGACCACTACGCCGAGGAGGCGACTGATGACGACTACAAATACTGGAGTCTGCGGGACGCTTCCGGAAACTATTTCGAGTGGACTCCGGACGGTGCTCCGGATGCCGTTACAGGTCTCTTCGTGTACCGCACGGACTATTACTCCGCCATCACGATGGACGGATCCACGTCCCCGGACGCCTACTTCACGACATATATGAATACCGCCAGCGGCAAATACGACGGCTGGGAGTACATCTATGCCTATTGGACAGAATCGGACGTAATCAAGCCATAAAAGTCTAACAATTAATATATAAACTAATATGAACAACAATTTATCCCTTATGCGCAGAGCGGCGGGCCTGTTTGTCCTCGCCGCGCTGGGAACGGCGGTGCTGTCTTCCTGCAAGGAGGACGCCCCTGTCCCTACGCCTCTTGACGCTCCTCAGGCGCAGCTGGCGGCCGCCACTGTCAATTCTCTCACCTTCACCTGGGGCAAGGTTACGAATGCCGTTCAGTATGGCTACAGCCTGACCGATCCATCCGGTTCGGAGGTGGACGGCGGCACCACTACGGCCACCAGTGCCGTAATCTCCGGTCTGAAGGACAATACGACCTATACCTTCAAGATTATGGCCTTCGCCGCCACGGAGGACACTTCGCACGAGAACTCCGCCACCACGCAGCTTCAAGCTACGACGGGAGCCATCGTGCCGCTTGCAAAGCCGGTACTCACGGTAGAGGCCGGCGAGGGAACAGTCACCATCAGCTGGGAGGCGGTGGCCAATGCCGAGTCTTATGATTACGCCTATACTCCTGAGGGCGGTACCGAAGTCACCGGCAATACTGCCGAGACATCCCTTACCCTCAAGCTTGATCCCGGGAAATACACTTTCACGCTTCAGGCCATAAGCTCCGATGCCTCCTACAGCGCTTCCGAGAAGGCAAGTGCTGAATTCGAAGTGGCAAAAGCGGAGAAGAAGCAAAGCTGGACTGCCGATGGCACTGTCGATGACGGAGCGGGCAACAAGTGGGCGGCGACTCTCGTGGCCTGGAGCGATGGCAGCTATACTCTCAAGGACTGGTACAATGTCGAGGGTTACGACCTGGAGTTCTACATTAATTCGGACGGTTCCATCTCTGTCACGAACTATTACGAGGACTACTACCCGAGCATCTGGGTAAGCTCCGGCGATGATATTGACAACGGCTGGGTTCGGCTTTATACCGAGACATACGGCTCCGATTATTATTCTTACTTCAAAGGCGACCAGGCTGAAGGTAATTTCTACTGCTATAACTACAGGACAACAGGCTGGTATGAATTCACCTGGCCTGCCACTGACGGTGGTGATGAGGACGAGAAGACTGAAAGTTGGAGCGCCGCAGGTACTGTGGACGACGGAGCCGGAAACAAGTGGGAAGCGACTCTCGTGGCTTGGAACGACGGCAGCTATACCATCAGGAACTGGTACGGCACGGAAGGCTACAATCTTGACTTCACCGTAAACGAGAATGAAACGATTACGGTAACGAACCTCACCACCTCGGAAGGCTATGATTATGTCCTCGCGGATGCTGAGAAGTGGATATGCATAGATACCAAGTATTATGAGGGCTATGGCTCGTATTCCAACTTCAGCGGCGATAAGAATTCCGGAGAAATCTGGTTCTGGAGCTATGAAACAGAGGGCTGGTATGACTTCGTCTGGTCTGCGTCCGGCGGGGAATAGGGCAGCCAAAACTTAACGAAAAATGAAAAGGATGACCCCGGAGTCCGGGGTCATCCTTTTTATCTGCACGCGGGAGGAGGGGGATAATCGGACGGCCGCGCCGTCCGCATTACTGAATGCGGTACTCGTGGCCCGGCAGGCCGATGACACCCCAGAGGTGCTTGGCATAGACGTAGCCGTGATTCTCGTAGTAGCGGCGATGCGCGTCCATAGCGGAGCGGAACCTCTCGCGGTTCTTGTTCTGCGGAGCGCACCACTGGACTTCGCTCAGGGCTGCCAGACGCGGCAGAAGCATATATTCCAGGTATTCCTGCGTGGAAACCACGTCGCACCAGAGATTGCCCTGCACGCCTATGATATGGCGGGCGGCCTCTTCCGTGAGCCCCTCGAGCGGCTCGTAATCATAGACTGAATCCACGGAAACTGTTCCGTTCAGCGCGATAGGCTCGTGCTCGAGGTCATCGCTCTGGCGAAAATCCAGATAGCAGTGGCGGATAGGGGTCATAATAGCGTCCAGTCCGCGCTCCGCCGCACGCTTTCCTCCCGAAGTCCCTCTCCAGGACATAATCGTGGCACCGTCCTCCAGCTCTCCGTCCAGAATCTCATCCCAGCCGATTATCTTGCGCCCCCGCTCCTGAAGCATCTTCTGCACCCTGCGGGTGAAATAATTCTGGAGCAGCTGCGCGTCCGAGAACTCCCCGCTCTCCAGACCCTCGTCGCGGAGGCGTTTGCGGCATTTCGGGCAGGCGTTCCATCTGTCCGGCACGCACTCGTCCCCGCCTATATGGAAGTATTCGCCCGGGAAAAGAGGAAGGACTTCGTCGAAGATGTCGGAGATGAAGTCGAAGATCTCATCGTTCCCGATGCACAGATTCTCCTTGCCCAGCCCCTTGCCGCGCGGCCCCACGACATTGACCACCTTGTAGGGTCCTCCGGTGCAGCCGAGCTGAGGATAAGCGGCGAGCGCGGAAGTCATATGTCCGGGCATATCTATCTCCGGAATCACGGTTATGCCCAGGGACGATGCATAGGAGACGACCTCTCTGATGTCTTCCTGCGTGTAATAGCCCTCGTAGAGGATTTCGCCCACAAGATTGGGGTCCGGGACCGAATGCGAGCCGACATCTCCGAAAGCTCCGACCTCCACAAGGCGCGGATGTTTCTTTATCTCTATCCGCCATCCGTGGTCATCCGTCAGATGCCAGTGGAAGCGGTTCAGCTTATAGTAAGCCATTATGTCGAGGACTTGCTTCACCTGCTCGACGGTGTAGAAATGCCTTGCGCAGTCGAGCAGCAGCCCTCGCCAGGCGAAGCGCGGCTCATCTGAAATATCGCAGCACAGCAGCGCTCCTCCGTCCTCGACGGTAATCTGTTTCAGAGTCTGCCGGGCATAGAGAATGCCCGCCTCGCTTCCGGCTTTCACTACGGCTTTACGGGGTGTTATCTTGAGGGTGTAGGCCTCGGGGGCCATCAGGCTGTCTATCGTGAATGCCACCTCTCCCCGGGACAGGTCGTAAACCCCGGATGCGGGAGTCATCTCCAGAGGACAGGGAATTATGTCGAGGGTATTCACTTTACTGTCCGTACAGGCGACGGCACAGGCCAGGGCTGCGGCCATAATGGGGAAAGCTTTTTTCATCAGACTGTGATTTTATTCTTCTTGTAGAGACTGCGGTAATCTTTCGGGGTCTTGCCTTTGCGGGCCTTGAAGGTGCGGTTGAAATTGGACAGGTTGTTGAATCCGCAGGACTTGCAGATGTCCGCGACCTTCTCGTCCGTATCTATGAGGCGGCGCGCGGCGTTCTGGAGTTTCAAGTCTATGAGGTAAGCGGACAGGGTGATGCCCTTTTTCTGTTTGAACACGCGGCTGAGCGCGGTCGGACTCATCCCCGCAAGTCTGGACAGGTATGTGAGGTTCACCTCCTCGCTGGTGTAATGGTCCTTGAGATACTCCGCCACGAGGGCTATCGGATCATTCTCCTGAGTTGCCGGAGAAACCGCCTTGGGCTCGGGACTTGAAGTGAGCTGCCGGGACGGAGAGTCCGACAGTATATGAAGCATCTTCTGGAACAACAGGAACTGCTCGAATCCGTTCTGCTCGGAGGCGAGAGCGTTCAGCAGACTGTAAACCTCCATTATGGTGTCCATCCCCCACACCAGTCCGTGCCGGGAATTCTCGAGCATCTTCCTGATGGAGGCGAACTGTTTCTTCCCGATGAAATTCCCGTCGAAAAGGTTTGCGGAGAAGTGTATGGTGATTTCGCGGACATCGGAGGAGCTGCACTCGCCCTGCTCCCATACGTGCTCCACGTTCTCGCCGATAAGGGACAGGTCGTACTCTCCGATCACTTCGCTGCTGTCCCTCACTATCCTGCGCACGCCCTTGCCGTGCTGCACGAAGTTCAGTTCCACCGTCGTGTGGCGGTGGATGGGATAGGTGAATGTCCTTTTATGGCGCTCCACGATGCGGAGGCAATCTTCAGCCGTAAGTTCGGCTTTTACTGTTACGATCGGCAACATATCGATGTGTTATCTGATTATATGGTTATGCAAGGTGGTCATATATGTTTTCGCACGGGGCTACTCGCCGCAGCTGACCGCAAGCGGACTGAGGAGAGCCTTGTGCAGCTGTTCGTCATAGCGCAGGCGCACTTTCACGCCCGCCTCCTGGAAATAATAGCGCACAGCTATCTCCTCTTCTATGAAAGGCACGATTTCATTTTTCTTCAGACGCAGGAAAGTCTCCTTGTCCATATCGAGAGCCTTGCCGAGAGAGGCGAGCTCCGTCTCCATCGCCGTATCAAGCCCCTCGCGTCCGAGCTCTTTCTTCATCTGGTCGAAGAGTGTCCGGGCGCTTGAGCGGTAATCGAAATTCTCGTTCAGGGCGAACTTTATGAAATTCTCGTACTCCTCGTCGCCGAGGCGGAACTCGTCTATGGGGGCGATGGAGGAGTTCCTGCGGACGAAGTCCAATGCGAAGTGGTCCACGACCCCGTTCATCACGAGCGACCAGGTCAGACGGCTGTAGTCCTTGCCCTCGATGATGACGTCGGGAGTTATGCCGCCGCCGTCGCGGACGATACGTCCGCGCGAGGTGCGGAATTCGTGGGTGAGGGAGTCCGCTATGTGTCCGACGCTTCCGTCCTCGTTCCTGTGGCTGTAGTCTATGGCCTGTACGCAGCGTCCGCTCGGAGTGTAGTATTTCGCCGTGGTGACCTTAAGCGAGCCGTTATAGGGGAGGGGGCGGAGGGACTGCACCAGACCCTTTCCGAATGTACGTGTACCCATAATGGTCCCCCTGTCCAGATCCTGAAGGGCCCCGGACACTATTTCTGAAGAAGAAGCAGTCCCCGAATCAGTCAGCACGATTATCGGAATCAAGGTGTCGACAGGCTCCGCGGCAGTCCTGTATTCATAATATCCGCTGCCGTCCTTACCCTTCTGGGTGACGATGAGGGAACCCCGGGGCACGAAAAGCGA
>CAVKLO010000093.1:0-6127 GCA_963656985.1 Bulleidia sp.
AATATATAAGAAATTTTGTAAAGTTCGGAAACGTCTATTTTTCCGTGAGCTGAGAGCTTATTTTTTTATTATATTAAAGGCCGCTCATCCGGCCCCTTCGGGAAGTTCGCGGTTTCAGAGAGACTGTCCCGCAGTCAGCTCCTCGATGTCCGGGGTGATTCCCGTCATTATTCCGTAACCGGAGATGGCCTGGCCGAGGAGCCAGCGGCTGCCCGGAATGTACCTGACTCCGCAGTCCTGCAGACGTGCGAGCCTCAGACCCGTGAAGGCCGGATTCCTGTAGTTCGCTTCCAGAAGGATAAGGCCTCCTTCCTTTCTTCCGGGCCGGAAATCATCCAGACTGTCCAGAGCGGCGGGCAGAGTGTAGATCAGAAGATCCGCTTTCGCTGCCGCACCGGGAAACTCATCTGTCGAACCCGTAGCGAAGCCGTATTCCGGAAGGCCTTTAGAAAAAGCTTCTGCTTTCTCCACACTTCTGTTCAGTATAGTGGTGCGGAAACCAGCCTCTGCGGCAGCGACAGACGCGGCCTTGCCGGCCCCGCCGCAGCCGACCACGACTGCGGACGGCCTGCGCCCGTACTTTTCTTCCAGGCACTTGCGCAGGAACTGGTGGATTTTCTTGTGGGCGGAGGCTCCGAACTCTGCATAGAATTCGGAAATGATGCCCGGATACAGGGCTTCAGCTATGCAGAGGATTACGCCCGAGAAGTCGGAATTGTGACATTCTACCCCGTCCTTGGTGTGCAGCAGGATATTCGCCGCCCCGATAAGCAGGCAGGGACCGGATACGATGTCGGCCTTGCCGAATGCATCCTCCTTGAAAGGAGCGGTCACGTTCACGGCCTTGTACTCCCGCAGAAAGCGGAGGTAGGATTCCTCGAAAACCTTGCCTTCTATCAGGTCATAGGGGAAACGTCCGCTGTAGGCTGTCCGGAACAGCTGCGGACTTGCGGAGTGCCCGATGGGGTCTCCGATCAGTCCGAAACGAGTAGAGTCTATCATTGTCAGAAAAATCAGTCGTTAAGTTTTTGTGAAGGATTCTTGTGGATTAGACCGAAAGACAAGCAAAAGCTCCCATTCACATTTGCGAATCACTTGCAGTGCGCTGTCTTACAGCCTCATATAGAAGAATGGCCGCGCTTACCGAGGCGTTCAGCGAGTCCAGACGGCCTTTCATCGGGATTCTTATATGCGCATCGGCGGCCCGCCTCCAGATCCCGCTCAGGCCCGTGGCTTCGGTGCCTATCGCGATGGCGGTCCCGGCGGTCATCGGGCAGTCATAATAGAGGACGGAGTCCTGGAGCTGGGCGGTATAGATGCGGATGGAGCGTCCTTTCAGCCACGCTATCGCCTCCTGCGAAGTGCAGCAGACCGTAGGGACCGTAAATACGGCTCCTACGCTGGAGCGGATGAGATTCGGGTTGTACAGGTCAGTGAGAGGGTCGCAGATCAGCACTGCGTCGGCTCCCGCCGCATCCGCGCTCCGCAGGATGGCCCCGAGGTTTCCGGGCTTCTCCACCCCTTCGAGCACTGCGATGAGAGGGGAGGGATTGACCGTGAGGTCAGACAGAGAGAGTTCGCGCGAGCGCATCACTCCGATGACCCCTTCCGTGGAGCCTCTGAGGGCCGCCTTTTCGTAGAGGAATGCAGGCAGCTGCACGAGCAGCAGCTTCGGGTTCAGCGCCTCAGCCCTCGCGACAAGCCCCTCCAGACCGTCTTTGCCCTCGACCCCGGCCGCCCGGTCTGCCGAAACGTATCCGCTGTCCTTGCCCGTTGTCATAAGCCCTGTCGGGACTCTCCCACCTGTAGCGTCCGCTTCCGTGGAGATGCGCCGCTCCCGTGCAATCACCTCCCCGCAGACGAATAGCGTCTGAGGGATGAAGCCGGCGCTGAGGCAATGCCCGAGCTCACGCTGCCCTTCGACCGCGAAAAGTCCACGCTCGCGGCGGAGCCTGGACTTTTCCTGCAGTGCGAGCAGGTCCTTGATTTTCGGATTCTGCGCCGAAGTGACCGTCTCGACTCTCATATGGGGCTACTGCTGAGTCTGCTCGTCTTTCTTCAGTATCTTCTCGGGACGCATCTGAGGGAAGAACAGCACGTCCTGTATGGTCGTCTGCCCGGTCATAAACATCGTCAGACGGTCGATTCCCATACCCAGACCGGAGGTCGGAGGCATACCGTATTCGAGTGCGCGGACGAAGTCGTAGTCGATGAACATCGCCTCGTCGTCGCCCCGGCTCTTGAGACGGGCCTGCTCCTCGAAACGCTCCAGCTGGTCGACGGGGTCATTCAGCTCGGAATAGGCGTTGGCCAGCTCCTTGCCGCAGACGAAGAGCTCGAAACGCTCGGTAAGTGCCGGATTGTCCCTGTGACGCTTCGTCAGAGGGGACATCTCCACAGGGTAGTCGGTGACGAAGGTAGGCTCTATGAGATTTTTCTCGGCATATTCTCCGAAGATGGCGTCTATCAGCTTGCCCTTGCCCATAGAAGGCTCGATCTCCACGTGAAGCTCCTTGCAGGCGGCGCGCAGCTGCTCCTCGTCCATTCCGCTCACGTCCACCCCGGCATACTGTCTGATGGCCTCGAGAATCGGCAGACGGCGGTACGGCGGCTTGAAACTTACCCTGTTCCCGCCGATGGTCACCTCGTCTGTGCCGTTCACCTTCAGGGCGATCCTTTCGAGCATCTTCTCCACGAACTCCATCATCCAGATATAGTCCTTGTAGGCCACGTAGATCTCCATACAGGTGAACTCGGGGTTATGGGTCTTGTCCATACCCTCGTTCCGGAAATCCTTGGCGAACTCATAGACTCCGCTGAAACCTCCTACGATGAGTCTCTTCAGGTAGAGTTCATTCGCGATTCTCAGATACAGAGGGATGTCCAGAGCGTTATGATGCGTGATGAACGGACGTGCCGTCGCTCCTCCCGGAATGCTCTGGAGGATAGGCGTCTCGACTTCGAGGCAGCCGGCTTCGTCGAAGTACTCGCGCATCGTGGCGATGATCTTCGCTCTCTTCACGAAAGTCTCCTTTACCTGCGGATTCACTATGAGGTCCACATACCTCTGGCGGTAGCGCATCTCCGGGTCCGAGAACGCGTCGAACACTTTGCCGTCCTGCTCCTTGACGATGGGAAGCACCTTGAGCGACTTGCTCAGAAGAGTGAGTTCCTTCGCGTGGACGGAAAGCTGTCCGGTCTGGGTGATGAAGGCGAAACCCTTGATTCCGATGATGTCGCCGATGTCCAGAAGCTTCTTCCAGACTGTATTGTACATAGTCTTGTCTTCGCCCGGGCAGATTTCGTCTCTCTTCACGTAAATCTGGATTCTTCCGGTCTCATCCTGAATCTCTCCGAAAGAGGCGGCGCCCATAATGCGGCGGCTCATCACGCGTCCCGCGATGCAGACTTCCTGAAAGTTTCCCTTTTCGGCGTCATACTCCGCAAGTATCCGGGCCGCCGTGGCGTTTACCGGGTAGAGTGCCGCCGGGTAAGGTTCGACGCCGATTTCTCTGAGCTTCGACAGTGAGTCCCTTCTCAGGAGTTCCTGTTCGCTGTATTCAACATTTGCCATATATGTATATAATTATTCACGATTCTATGGAGTCACATTCTCCGATACTGCCGTACCGGACGATTCCCGAATGACAAAGCGACTTATCAAGTCACGAACTGCAAAATTACTATTTTTTTTCTTCCCGAGGAATAACGTTGTTTATTCGTCGGAATTCCGTAACTTTGACGGAATATGGCGAGAGAATGCAAATGGATACTGAAAGAACCCGCCGACCAGTCGAAAGTCAGCAGACTTGCCACTGAGGTCGGCATAGACCGCGTGCTGGCCGAACTCCTCGTGAAGCGCGGCGTCGAGACCTTCGAGCAGGCCCGCAGATTCTTCCGTCCGAGTCTCGACCATCTCTACGACCCGTTCCTGATGAAGGATATGGACGTGGCGGTGGAGCGTCTGCACGCGGCGGTGACAAGCCGGGAGAAGATTCTCGTTTACGGGGACTATGATGTGGACGGGACTACTGCGGTTTCGCTGGTTTACTCCTTTCTGAAGGATTTCACCCCGAATCTGGACTTCTACATTCCGGACCGGAACGACGAGGGTTACGGCGTGTCGCAGAAGGGCATTGACTGGGCAGCCGATAACGGCTTCACCCTCATCATCACCCTCGACTGCGGCATAAAGGCCATAGAGAAGACACGCTATGCCGCCTCGCGGGGCATCGATATGATCATCTGCGACCATCATCTTCCGGATGACGAGCTTCCCGCCGCCGTCGCCGTACTCGACCCCAAGCGGGCGGACTGCAGCTATCCTTTCGACGACCTTTCGGGCTGCGGCGTAGGTTTCAAGCTCGTCCAGGCATACTCTCAGCGTTACGGCATTCCGTTCGAAAACCTCATCCCTCTGCTCGACTACCTCGTCGTGAGCATCGCCTCCGACCTCGTATCCATCGTGGACGAGAACCGCACTCTCGCGCATTTCGGTCTTAAGCAGCTGAACGAGAATCCCCGCGCCGGCCTGCTCGCGATGATAAACCTTTCGAAACTCGAGCAGGGACACATCACCATCGACGACATAGTATTCAAGATAGGTCCCCGCATAAACGCCGCCGGCCGTATGGAGACGGGCCGGCTCTCCGTGGAGCTCCTGACCGCCACCGGCTCCGACAGCGCGATGATGATCGGAGAGAGGATAAACGACAATAACAACGAGCGCAAGAGCATCGACCGCGAGATTACGCAGGACGCCATACGGATGGTCCAGGAGGGCAAATGCCTGTCCTGGAAGAACGCGACCATAGTCTATGATCCGAACTGGAACAAGGGCGTGGTCGGCATCGTCGCGTCCCGTCTCGTGGAAGCGTTCTACAAGCCGACCATCGTGCTGACCAGGTCGAACGGCTTCGTGACGGGGTCCGCCCGCAGCATCCAGGGCTTCGACCTTTACGAGGCCATCGAAAGCTGCGCGGACCTGCTCGAAAACTTCGGCGGACACGTTTACGCGGCCGGCCTGACGCTGAAGGAGGAGAATCTGCCGGAATTCAGTGCGCGTATGGACAAGTTCATAGGCGAGCACATCACCGCCGAGATGCTCACTCCCGTGCTGAGCCTCGACGCGCGGCTCGACTTCTCCCGCATCACCCCGAAATTCTTCCGCATACTGAAGCAGTTCCAGCCGTTCGGCCCCGGTAACGGCAACCCCGTCTTCCTGACCGAGAACGTCTATGACGGCGGCAACGGACGCAAGGTCGGCGCAGGCGGAGTGCATATGAAGCTCGACCTCATCCAGGAGTCGCAGCCTTACCACCAGATACCCGCCATCGCGTTCAATATGTCCGACTTCTTCGATTACATCAAGGCGGGCAATCCTTTCGATGTCTGCTACTCTATCGTGGAGAACTACTATCGCGGCAACGCCACCATCCAGCTCCGCGTCAGAGACCTGCACGAGCGCGAAGAGATGATATAGCCGGACGGCTTAAAGCCGTCCAATGTCGTTTTAGCTATGACCCGGAAGCCTGCCCCCCACTGCATCACCCTCATCGGAATGATGGGCAGCGGCAAGACCCTTGTCGGCCGCGCCCTGGCCCGGCGTCTGGGCTGGAGCTTCATCGACCTCGACGAACGCATATCCCAGGAACAGGGCCGCAGCATCCCCGACATCTTCGCAGCTGAGGGCGAAGCGGCCTTCCGCGCCCTCGAACTGAAAACTCTGAAAGAAGTTATGGAATCCTCTGATTCGGGAATGGTCCTCTCCCTCGGCGGAGGCACCGTCCTGCAGAGCGAGTGCGCCGCCCTCGTGCGCGCCCACAGCCTCTGCATCCGCCTCACCGCCTCGGTAGAGACCCTCTGCGAGCGTCTCAAGACAGACCGCAGCAGACCCCTGCTGCAAAGCGGGCAGCCCCTCGAAGACAGGATAGCGCAGCTTCTCACCGAGCGCGAAAGCGCATACGCCGCCGCCGCGCACATCACCCTCCCCACCGACGCCCGCACCCCCGACGACATCATAGCCCAGCTGCTCTCCCTCCTCCGGTAGTCAGCTTATATCATATAGTCGACTTTAAGTGATTCCTAAAAAATAACTTGGTGCTTTTGCTCGTCTTTTTGGTCTAAA
>CAVKLO010000094.1:0-6116 GCA_963656985.1 Bulleidia sp.
ACATCATAGTCTGCCGCACCGAGTACCATCTCGGAGCGGACCTGCGCAGGAAAGTGGCCCTTTTCTGCAATGTCAAGCCGGGCCACGTCATAGAGTCCATCGATGCGTGGAGCATCTATCAGGTTCCGCTGAATATGCACGAGGAGCATCTCGACGAGCTTGTGGTGCGCCACCTGCGCATAGAGAATTTCGCCCAGCCGGACCTGACGAACTGGAGGCGTTTCCTCGGGAGGCTCCAGTCTCCGAAAACCTCGGTGGACATAGCCCTCGTGGGCAAGTACGTCGAGCTCCAGGATGCCTACAAGTCCATTCTCGAGTCTTTCATACACGCCGGCGCGGCCAATGAATGTGAAGTGCACGTGCATACGGTCCACAGCGAGTATCTGGACGATGGCAACGCCGAGGAGAAGCTCGGCGGTATGGACGGAATCCTGGTCGCCCCGGGCTTCGGGGAGAGGGGACTCGAAGGCAAGATAGTGGCTGTCAGATACGCCCGCACCCGGGGCATACCTTTCTTCGGCATCTGTCTGGGAATGCAGATGGCCGTAGTGGAGTTCGCCCGCGATGTCCTGGGCTATGCCGATGCGGCTTCCACAGAGGTGAATCCCAAGTCGGAGCATCCGGTCATCGACCTTATGGAGGACCAGAAGTCCACTACCATAAAGGGCGGGACTATGCGTCTGGGGGCGTTCGCCTGCAGGCTCGAGAAGGGCTCGCTCGCCGAGAGGATCTATGGCGCGGAAATGATTTCCGAGCGCCACCGTCATCGCTACGAGTTCAATTCCGAGTTCCTTGACCTCTTCCAGAACGCCGGTATGAAAGCTACAGGAAGGAATCCCGAGACCGGTCTCGTGGAAGTGGTGGAGCTGCCCGGGCATCCGTTCTTCATCGGCGTGCAGTTCCATCCGGAGTACAAGAGCACCCCGGAGAATCCTCAGCCTATATTCTGCGCCTTCGTGAAGGCCGCGATGGACAGGAGAGCGGAATCCGGAAAGAAAGCGAAGATGCGTCCGGAAAAAGAAAACGGCTCCGGAGAATAAGGGCGGTTTACCGATGTGTTCAAGATGAAAAGAATCGCAAACAGATTTTTTGGTTCCCTGCTCGTGCCGCTGCTGCTCCTGCAGCCGCTGTGCACGTCCTGCGAGGCGAAGATAAAGCAGTATAAGATCAAGGTGGTTAACGAGTATCCGCACGACCGCCACGCCTATACTCAGGGCCTTTTCTTCTACGGCGGAGAGCTTTACGAGACTACAGGGCAGTACGGCGAGTCCACGCTGCGCCGGCTGGACCTCACTACGGGGGAGGTGAAGGAGAAACTGAACTTCAGCCGCAAGTACTTCGCCGAAGGCTCTGCGGAGCTGGACGGAAAGATCTACATTCTGACCTGGGAGAGCAAGGTGGCCTTCGTATATGACGCAGCCACGCTCACCTACGAGAAGACCTACTCCTATCCTCGTGAGGGCTGGGGCATCACTACCGACGGCACTCAGCTGATAACTTCCGATGGTTCGTCGAGGCTGTATTTCCTCGACAAGGATTTCAAGCTGCTGCGTTCCGTTATGGTGAGGCTCGACGGCAGGCCGGTACACTATCTGAATGAGCTCGAGTATATAGACGGCAGGATCTGGGCGAATATGTATCTCTCGGACCTCATCTTCATAATCAATCCCGAAAACGGCGAAATCGAGGCCGCCGTCGACTGTGCGGACCTGCTCGACAAGGCCCTCAGGGACGATGCTACCGATGTGCTGAACGGCATAGCCTATAATCCGCAGACACGGAAAATCTATCTGACCGGCAAGAACTGGCCCCGTCTCTACGAGGTCAAACTCGTCGCGAAGTAGGAATTACATATCATAACATTGCGGGGGTATCCGGCCGCAGGGCCGGGTTGAGAGAGTCCCATAGAACCTGACGCGGTCCATACCGCCGTAGGGAATGCAGAAACTCCAAGCGCCGGAAGGCGTGCCCCTTGCATAAAATTTTAAAATTATGCGAGGTTTTTTATTTTTCTTTAATCTGCTGCTGGCCGCCGGGCTTGCAGCCCCCGCCGCTTCGGGGCGGGACTGTCCTGCTGTCGAGGGCGGTGACATTTACATCGTAAAGGATGAAGGAAAGGAGGGATTGGACGGAAAGTCCACGGGAAATGAAGGAGTCCGTGACGGAGAGACGGTGGAGGAGAGCGACGAGGGATGGAAGGAGAAGCTGGACAGCGCGACGGTTTCCGCGAGCCGCGCCGGGCGATCCACTCCGGTAACATACACTATGCTCGGCGAGCGGCAGCTGCGCAGCACCGCGCCTATGAACTCCCTGCCTATGGCACTCTCGCTTCAGCCTTCGGTCGTATCGATGAATGAAGGCGGCACGGGTCTGGGCTACTCGAAATTAAGAATCCGGGGAGTAAGCGGATCGCAGACCAATGTCACCCTTAACGGCATCACCCTGAACGATGCCGAGTCCCAGGAAGTCTTCTGGGTGAACATCCCTTCGCTGGGCTCCCTGCTCTCTTCCGTCCAGCTTCAACGCGGTCTCGGCACTTCTGCCGCCGGTGCGGGAGCGTTCGGGGCGAGCGTGAATATGAGTACGGCTTCGGTAGGGTCTGACCCTTATGCCCGTGCGGACTTCTCGCTCGGAGCCTGGAACACCGCTATGACCACTGTCGCGGCCGGGACCGGTCTGCTTCCGGGAGGCTTCTACGCCAGTGCCGCCTATTCGAAGAACAGTACGGACGGCTACATCCGGAACGCTTGGGCCCGAGTCCGCTCGGCTTTCGCCGTTCTGGGCTGGATGAACGGGACTAATTCCCTGCGTTTCACCTATCTTATGGGCAACCAGCACAGCGGCATCACCTGGAACGGCGTATCCGCCGCGAAGATGGCCGAAGACCGCACCTACAACTCCGCCGGCGAATATTACGACGAGTTCGGGAACGTGCATTATTACGAAAACGACAGCGACAACTACAGCCAGAGGCATTTCCAGCTCAGCTATACGCATCAGTTCGGAGAGTCTCTTGTATGGAGCACCACGCTGAACTATACTCCGGGAGAGGGTTATTATGAAGAGTATAAGGCGGATGCATCCTTCTCGGATTACGGGCTGAAGGATTACTGGAAGGACGGGGTCACTTACGGAAGTTCCGATATGGTGCGCGTCAAGTCTATGGACAATAACCTATATGTCCTCAATTCTTCCCTGTCTTATCGTAACGGCGGTCTCTATTCCGTAGCCGACATCTATCTCTCCCGTTATGACGGCGACCACTTCGGCCACATAGCCTGGAGCAAGGTGCTGGGGGACAGCTATGATTACAGCACCACCGAATGGTACCGCAACAACGGTCTCAAGCAGGAGGCGAGCCTTAGCTGGCGCACTGAATATCAGCTGAATAATATTCTTACGGCCTACGCCGACCTCCAGTACCGCCACCTGTCGCTGGAGATGAGCGGAATAGACGACGAGTTCAGCGACCTCGGCTATGACACCGTCTGGGATTTCTTCAATCCCCGCGCCGGCCTTTCCGCTGCTCTCTCCGAGCGTAATCGTCTCTATTTCAGCGCCGCTCTCGGGCACCGCGAGCCGGGCCGCAGCGACATCAAGGATGTGATAGAAACCGTCAATGCCGGAGGTTCTCACGAGTCGCTGAAGGCCGAAAAGATGCTGGATCTGGAGTTGGGGTATCAGTACTCTTCCGAGAAGTTCTCGGCTTCCGCCGATCTGTATGCGATGGAATACAAGGATATGCTCATAGAGACGGGCAAGCGCAGCAATGTGGGCTATGCCATAAAGGAGAACGTCCCGAGGGCCTGGAGAAGGGGAGTGGAGCTTTCCGCAGCCTGGAAGCCTTTCCGAGGGCTGGAATTGGCGGGGAACGCCGCCTTTTCGGATAACCGGATAAAGGAATTCACCGCATATCTGGACACTTACGATGCTGACTGGAAGAGCGCCGGCCAGACGGGCGTGACCTATTCGAGGCCGCACATCCTGCTTTCGCCTTCTTTCGTGGGGGCTCTTCAGACCAGAGCCGAAATAGGGGAGTGGCTGCGTCCCGCCCTGTTCCGTGACCTCAGCTTCTCCGCTGACTGGAAGGTCGTGGGAAGGCAGTATTGGGACAACACCTCCTCCGCCGACCGCTGCATACCCGCTTACAATGTTCTGAACTGTGCGCTCGAAAAACGCTTCCCTCTGCAGGGCGGGACTCTCGGCGTCAGCCTATATGTAAGCAATCTGCTCAATGCCGAATATTACTGCGACGCTTGGGTTTACCGGGCTCTGGTCGGCGGCTCCGAGTACGTTGAGGAGGGACTCTTCCCGCAGGCTCCGCGCCACGCTATGATGAAAGTGACTCTGAGTTTCTGACGGCGGGGGGGGCGTCCTGTTTTCCGTTGTTTGAGGTTTGTTTCTGCAAATCTGGCAAATGATTTGTCGAGTATAGTCGATAAAAACTTATTTTTACATAAATTCATCGACTGTAACCGATAAATTTCTATATTTGCGCTATGGAAATCATATCAAGACCGGAGTATCTGCATCGGATACGGACATATCTGGGTAAAGAGACAATTGTCGTGCTGACCGGACAGAGGCGCGTCGGGAAAAGCTTTGTCTTGAGTGACTTCAGGAATCAGCTTCTTGAAGACCGTAAGAACAATGTCATCTTCATAGACAAGGAAAAGAGCGCGTGGGATGACATCAGGACATACGAAGACCTGAACGACTACATCAAAGGACATTATGTCCCCGGAACACGCAATTACATTCTCATCGACGAGGTTCAGGAGATTCTGCAGTTCGAGAAGGCTGTCAGGAACTGGAGAACGGAGGAAAATACTGAAATCGTATTGACGGGCAGCAATGCCGAGACTCTCTCAAGCGACCTTTCGACCATTCTGGCCGCCCGTTTCCACGAGGTGCACATACAATCGCTCACCTATCGGGAGTTCTTGAAATTCCACAAGATGGTGGACTCCGATGAGGCTCTTATGTCATTTGTCGAATGTGGGGGACTTCCGGGACTTATAGCGTACGATGTTAAAGATGTCGATATGGAATACACATACGCGGAGGATGTGCTCAACACGGCTTTGCTTAAGGATATAATCCTGAAAAGAAAAATCAGAAATACGGTTTTTCTCAGCAATCTTGTCAGGTTCCTGGCAGACAATACGGGTAAAATAATATCAGCCTCATCCATCAGCAGATATATGAGGGGCAAAGCAAGCCCCGTTTCTACCGACCTTGTGCTGTCATATCTGCATTATCTCTGCGAGGCGTACATCATCCGCAAAGTCGAGCGCTTTGAAATCCGCGGGAAGAAACTGCTCGAATCAAACGAGAAGTATTATTTCGAGGATCACGGGATAAGGAACACCCAGGTCGAGGTGAGCCGCGACAAGGACATAGAGAAAGTCATCGAGAACATAGTTTACCAACAACTTATTCACGACGGCTATAAGGTCAATGTCGGACAGCTCGGTGCCGGAGAAATCGATTTTGTCTGCACGAAGGACAAATCGCGACATTATATTCAGGCGGCCTATCTGATAGCGGGCGAAGAAACGCGTGCGCGTGAATTCGGAAGCCTGAAGAACATCGACGACAACTATGGTAAATATGTCATCTCGATGACCCCGCTCATCAGACGCAGCGATGATGACGGAATCATTCATCTGGGGCTGAGGGAGTTCCTGATGAACGGCCTATAGACGGACGGGAACGGCCCCCGAAGATGACGGGGCGAGGTTCTCCGACCCGCTCAGCGAGAGCTTCCACGGCTACGGCACCTGGCCTTCGTCATTGCCGTCTCGACCTCATTGCCGGCTCGACCGGCAATCCCTTCGAGACACGAGATGCCCGAGCAAGTCGGGTATGACGGCAAAGCGGGTCGGGAATGAAATAAGAGGACGTCTCTTCGGGGCACTTCCGGAGCGCTAGCGACACAGGGGGTCCGGGGGATACGGCCCCCGGGGAATGGACGGAGCGCAGCGACCCAAGGGGTCCGGGGGATACGGTCCCCGGTGAATGGACGGAGCGCAAGCGACCCAAGGGGTCCGGGGAGTACGCTCCCCGGTGAACGGATGAAAAATGGCCGCCTTTTCAGGCGGCCAATCTCATAT
>CAVKLO010000095.1:0-6107 GCA_963656985.1 Bulleidia sp.
GCTCTACTGCAACCAGATGTTCGTGACGGACCACGTGGACAATATCGTGCCCGACTTCCTGACTCTCCTGCACGGTGTCATCGATTCTCCCGACATCCCTCTGAACGTCAGCCGCAGCTATCTGCAGAGCGATGCTAATGTGAAGAAAATCAGCACCTACATCACCAAGAAAGTCGCCGACCGTCTGGAGGACATCTTCAGCACCTCCCGTGAGGAATACGAGAAGAAGTGGGACAATATCAAGCTCTTCATCGAGTACGGTATGCTCAGCGAGGAGAAGTTCGGCGAACGGGGACTCAAATTCGCTCTCCTGAAGAACTGCGACGGCAAATACTTCAGTCTGGACGAGTATAAGACCGCCGTGGAGCCTCAGCAGACGGACAAGGACAAGAAGATCGTGTTCCTCTATGCTACGAAGCCTCAGGAGCAGTACAGCTTCATCGAGGGAGCGAAGGCGAAGGGCTATGACGTGCTTCTTATGGACTGCGAACTGGATTCCCACTTCGTGAATCTGCTTGAGCAGAAGATGGAGAACGTGCGTTTCGCCCGTGTGGATTCCGACAGTGTGGAGAACCTGATTCCTAAGGAGGAGAAGGCCAAGCCGGAGCTTTCGGACGATGACAGGAAGGCTCTGGAGGAGCTTTTCAAGGCCGTGCTCCCTAAGGAGAACGAGTATGTGGTGGAGGCGCAGAACCTGTCTGCGGACGAGGCCCCTGTCATTCTGACACAGAACGAGTTTATGCGCCGTTACCGCGAGATGAGCGCTCTGGGCGGAGGTATGAATTTCTACGGAACCCTTCCGGAGTCCTATAATGTAATAGTGAATATGGAGAATCCTCTCATAAAGAAGATATGGGAGGAACGCGATCCCGAGAGCGCTCTGCTCAGGCAGGTGACCGACCTCGCCCTGCTCTCGAACGGTATGCTGAAGGGCAAGGCCCTGGCCGACTTCATCGCCAGAAGCGCGGAGCTTCTTAAAGGCGGAGATGCTTCCGTGGAGAAGTGAAGATGAGGAAGTATTTTTAATCGGCTCTCAAGTTTATTTTGCGGAATCGATAAACTTGCTTACCTTTGTATCCCGATGACAAATCGGATACATAACAGGCAAGAAGTATTTGACCCTCGCAGACACCCTCTGAAAAGGATGTAGCGAGGGTTATTTTTTTTACGTTCTGCATCTGTGTGGCCGGCTTTGTTGATGATTATATAAACTTTAATATCATTTACTTATGTCCCAAGAATCACCAGTCGCCATCTACGATGCCAGAACTCTCGGCAAGGCAAAAATGACCATCCTCGGCGTGCAGCATCTTTTCGCGATGTTCGGCGCCACCATCCTGGTCCCGGTAATCACCGGCCTTTCGGTTTCTGCAACCCTGCTTTTTGCCGGTATCGGCACCCTGATTTTCCACGCCTGCACCAAATTCAGAGTTCCGGCCTTCCTCGGCTCGTCTTTCGCCTTCCTCGGAGGCTATGCGGCTGTGACGCAGATGGGTATGGCAGGCGGCCTGACACTTCAGCAGGCTCTCCCTTACGCCTGTATAGGAGTATTCTTCGCCGGCCTTATGTACTTCATCCTCGCAGCTCTCTTCGCCGCTTACGGAGCCAAAAAGGTGATGCGCTTCTTCCCTCCTGTGGTCGTGGGTCCCATCATCATAGCCATCGGTCTCTGCCTCTCGGGCTCGGCCATACAGAACTGCTGCCAGAACTGGTGGATCGCCATCCTCGCCATAGCCATCATCATAGTCTGCAACATCTGGGGCAGGGGAATGATAAAGATCGTCCCGATTCTGCTCGGCGTGCTCGGCTCGTATTTCGTAGCCTCGATCTGCGGGCTTGTGGATTGGACTCCTGTAAAGGAGGCCGCCTGGGTCGGTCTGCCGTTCCGGTATGAGAACACCGCGCTTGCGGTTTTCGATAATCCCGACTGGGGTCTCATCGTGGCGGCGATCATAGCGATTCTGCCTATCTCCCTGGCCACTATGGTCGAGCATATCGGCGACATCTGCGCCATCTCCTCGACTACGGGCATAAATTATCTTGAGAATCCCGGCCTGCACCGCACCCTTATGGGCGACGGACTGGCCACAAGCATCGCGGCCATATTCGGAGCTCCGGCTAACACCACTTACGGCGAGAACACCGGCGTTCTGAACATCACCAGAGTGTTCGACCCG
Source organism: Bulleidia sp. (assembly GCA_963656985.1). GTDB lineage: Bacteria > Bacteroidota > Bacteroidia > Bacteroidales > UBA932 > Cryptobacteroides. The sequence goes on from CAVKLO010000095.1 coordinate 2,178, forward strand.
AGAGTGATCCGTATGGCCGCCGTCTTCGCCATTATCCTTTCCTTCTGCCCTAAGTTCGCGGAAATCATCGCCGTGATGCCGGCGGCCACCATCGGCGGCGTCAGCCTCGTGCTCTACGGTATGATCTCGTCAGTGGGCGTAAGGAACGTGGTAGAGAATCAGGTGGACTTCACCGAGTCGCGGAACCTCATCATCGCGGCCCTCATCCTGACCCTCTCCATCGGAATCAAATACGGCGCGAACGATGCCGTCTCCATCGGTTTCACCTCGCTTTCCGGCCTCGCCGTGGCGGCCCTTGCGGGCATCATCCTGAATGCCGTCCTTCCTGGGAACACCTACGAGTTCGGCAAGAGCGAGCTCGGCGACAAGAGCGTGAACTTCGGCGGTCCGTTCAAAAAGGACGACGCACCGAAAGACTGAGACTCAGACAGCTTCTAATCGCTGTCTTTCCATACCTTGAGATACTCCTGCAGAGCCCACATTTCATCCCGGTACTTCGCCGCGGCGCTGAAATCAAGCTCTGCAGCTGATTTTTTCATTCTCCTGCGGTCTTCCTCCACTAGCTTCTCCACCATATCGCGCGTCATAGAGCGTATTACGGGGTCCTGCAGCACGGCGGCCAGGTCGGCTTTAACGTGGCCCTCGCTGTATGCGGACTGCCCGCCGCGTCTGGAATCCAGACCGAGGTCCACGGTGATTCTTCCCCTGCCGAGAGTCGAAGGGTCCGGGATATACGCCGGGTCCTCCCAGGAAGTGGGGGCGCTGAGACGGTCCGCCCCGCCTGCGGAGCGGCCCCTGCCGGACCCGTCCTTTTTCGAGCCTAGCTCTGCGGCGAGCACGTTATGCCTGCTTTCTACCTGGGTCGGGGTGATATGGTGCAGTTCATTGTACTCTATCTGCTTGGTCCTGCGGCGGTTCGTCTCTCGTATGGTCTTTTCCATAGAGCCTGTAATCTTGTCCGCGTACAGGATGACGAGGCCGTTCACATTGCGCGCAGCGCGTCCCGCAGTCTGGGTCAGCGCCCTGTGGTCGCGCAGGTAGCCTTCCTTGTCCGCATCCAGGATCGCGACGAGCGAGACCGCCGGGATGTCGAGCCCCTCGCGAAGCAGGTTCACTCCGATCAGCACGTCGAAGAATCCGTTCTTGAAGTCCTCGAGGATTTCCACTCGCTCGGAAGTGTCGATGTCTGAATGCATATAGCGGCTGCGCACGCCTATGCGCCCCATATAGGCATCCAGGTCCTCGGCCGACTTCTTGCTGATGGTGGTGACGAGCACGCGCTCTTCCACCGCAGCCCTTTTCCTGATTTCTTCCACGAGGTCGTCCACCTGATGCTCGATCGGTCTGACTTCGACGGGAGGGTCCAGAAGGCCCGTAGGCCGTACCACCTGCTCCACCACCAGACCGTTCGACTTCTCCAGCTCATAGTCTGCCGGAGTGGCGCTGACATAGACTTTCTGTCCGGTGATCTCTTCGAATTCTCCGAAGGTCAGAGGACGGTTATCCGCAGCGGCCGGAAGACGGAAGCCGTAGTCCACGAGTATGGATTTGCGGCTGTGGTCCCCTCCGTACATAGCGCGTACCTGAGGCAGGGTGACGTGACTTTCGTCTATGAAGGTGATGAAATCGTCGGGGAAATAGTCTATCAGGCAGAAGGGTCTCTGGCCCGGCTTGCGACCGTCGAAATAGCGGGAGTAGTTCTCGATGCCGGAGCAGTATCCCATCTCCTTTATCATTTCCAGATCGTATTCCACCCTCTGTTTCAGACGTTTGGCCTCCAGACTTTTGCCTATGCTCTCCAGATGTTCCATCTGCAGCACGAGGTCGTCCTGGATATGGCTCACCGCCGCAATGCTGCGTTCACGGGTGGTCACGAAATTGTTCGCCGGATAGACGGCGATTTCGTCTATCCGCTCTATGACCGCTCCCGTAAGCGGTTCTATTATGCTGAGGCTGTCCACCTCATCCCCGAAGAACTCGATTCTGACCGCTTCGTCGCCCCCGGCGGGAAAGACGTCCACAGTGTCTCCCCGTACCCGGAACGTGCCCCTTTTGAAGTCGGCCTCCGTCCTGGAATAGAGCGCGTCCACCAGCTGATACAGCAGCCGTGTCAGGCTGCGCTGCTCCCCACGTTTTACGGTCACCGTCTGCTCGTGGAAATCCTCCGGATTCCCGATGCCGTAGAGACAGGATACCGAGGAAATCACTATCACGTCCCTGCGGCCGCTCAGAAGTGCTCCTGCGGCACTCAGGCGGAGTTTCTCTATCCTGTCGTTTATGCTCAGGTCTTTCTCTATGTATGTGTCAGTCGAAGGGATGTAGGCTTCGGGCTGATAATAATCGTAATAGGACACGAAATACTCCACCGCGTTGGCCGGGAAAAAGGCCTTGAACTCTCCGTAGAGCTGTGCGGCGAGGGTCTTGTTGTGGCTGAGGATGAGCGCGGGCCGCTGCATCCGTTCGATGACGTTCGCCATCGTGAAGGTCTTGCCGGAGCCGGTCACGCCGAGGAGGGTCACGTCGCTCACGCCGCCGCGCAGCGCATCGCAGAGTTCCCGGATGGCTTCCGGCTGGTCTCCGGCCGGCCGGTATGTGGAGTCAAGCTTGAATTTCATAATTCTCCTGCTGTCGGAAACTGCAAATTTACTCATTCTCCGCGAGATTCGTCTGCTTCGTGCTGAAGATGGACGGTTTTCGGGAATTACTATGTATATTTGCCGGACTGAAAGCATTCTTATGACACGCTCGGAAAAGGCATATAATCTGTTCAGGGAGGGCTACAACTGCTGCCAGGCGGTGGCGCTGTCCTTCAGCGACTTCATCGAAGCGTCCGGCGGCCCGGACGAGGAGCAGCTCAAGGCGCTGTGCTCCGGCTTCGGCGGAGGGATGGGCCGCCTGCGCGAAATCTGCGGCACCGTCTCCGGAATGACCGTTCTCGCCGGCTTCATCTGCCCGGCCGCGCCGGAGGACAGGGCCGCCAAGGCGTCCAATTACGCCCTCGTCCAGTCTTTCGCGGCACGCTTCCGCTCTCAGACCGGCTCCATCATCTGCCGGGAACTTCTCGGTCTTTCGACCCCGCCCCATACCGGGGAGCAGGCCGGGGGAGAGGCCGGCACGGGTTCCGGGAGCGCGGTCCGGCCGCCTGTGGAAAGTCCCGTGCCGTCGGAACGGACGGCCGAATATTACAGGAAGCGTCCCTGCGCGGAACTCTGCGCTCTGGCTGCTTCGATAGTGGAGGAGTATCTTGTGGAAAACGGCAGATTGTAATGGAATTCATAAGAACAGACATTGACGGACTTCTGATAGTCCGTCCGAGGGTTTTCGAAGACTCCCGAGGTTACTTCTTCGAGTCTTTTTCGCAGCGAGAGTTCGATGCGGCGGTTCCCGGGGTACGCTTCGTGCAGGACAACGAGTCCCTTTCCGTCCGTGGCACGGTCCGCGGACTGCATTTCCAGAAAGCTCCCTATGCCCAGGGTAAACTGACGCGCTGCGTGAGGGGACGTGTGCTGGATGTAGCCCTGGATCTGAGGGAGGGGAGCGCGAGCTACGGAAAATACCTCGCCGTGGAACTCTCCGGGGAGAATCACCTCCAGCTCTGGATTCCGGCCGGGTTCGCGCACGGCTTCTCGGTGCTTTCCGGGACTGCTCTCTTCCAGTATAAATGTGACGCCTTCTATCATCCCGAGGCCGAGGATGGCTATCATCCGCTGAGTCCTTCCCTCAGTATCGACTGGCAGATTCCGGTTCCGGATATGATACTTTCCGACAAGGACAGGGATAGACGAAATTTTTGAAAAAAGTTTAAAAAACGCTTGGAGTATTCGAAGAATAGTCCTACCTTTGCAATCCCAAAACGGAGGACTCGTTAGCTCAGTCGGTAGAGCATCACACTTTTAATGTGGGGGTCTCGGGTTCGAGCCCCGAACGGGT
>CAVKLO010000096.1:0-6100 GCA_963656985.1 Bulleidia sp.
GGCCTGCAGACCCTCCACTCCCGGGATGTCGTAGGAGAGAGTGGCGTTCGCCGACAGATCCACGGAACGGTATTTCTTATAACCGGACTCGTAGATGGCCGCGAGCGGACTCTGCGGGAGAGAGGTGTTCTTCTTTAAGGTGGAGGTGTACAGCCCGTCGTAGGTCTCCGGAAGATACGGATGCATAACGATGGTCTGATTCGCGATGGAAAGGTATCCTTGCTCGTAGTAGCCGCCGTCAGTACCGCCGGAAGCATAGCCCGGAGTGTGTCTGGAAGCTACCGTGCCGGAAAGGCCGAGCTTGAAGTGCAGCCTGGAAGTGATGTCGGAATCGATGTTCGAGCGCAGATTGTAGCGCTTGTAGCCGAAGTTGTCGATATTTCCCTTCTGGTCGAGGAAACCCAGAGAAGTGTAGTAGCGGGCCTTGTCGTTGCCGCCCGTCACGGTGATGTTATGCTTCTGTGTGACGCCGGTGCCGAAGACCTTGGAGATGTAGTCCACATTGTCCCAGCCGTCGGTCGGGTCGCCGTTAGTCATCGCCGCGATGTTCTCGGAGGTGAAGTACGGAGTGTACTGGGAGCGGTCCGTTATCGCGCCGCTGGCCAGCTGGTCCATCATATCCGCCATATTGTAGTAGTAGGCGAACTGCGGGCCGTCCATAAACTTAGGGAAGTTGGCGTTCATCGACAGACCGTAGGAACCGTCATAGGTGATGGAGGTCTTTTCCTTCACGCCTCTCTTCGTGGTGATGATCATCACGCCGCCGGCACCCTTGAGGCCGTACACGGCTGCGGAAGCTCCGTCCTTGAGGACTGAGATGCTCTCGATATCGTTAGGATTGATATCATTGATGTTGTTCACCGGAAAGCCGTCCACCACATATGCGATGCCGTAAATGGAACCGCGCAGGCGCAGCGAGGCCTGGTCCTGTCCAGGCTCGCCGGACTCCTGCACGGAGGAGATGCCCGGCAGACGGCCCGCGAGAATCTGGGAGACGTTCGTGGAAGGAGCCTTGAGCACGTCGTCGCCCTTGATGGCGGAAACGGCGCTCGTGAGCGAAGATTTCTTCTGGGTGCCGTAACCTACCACGACGACGTCATCGAGGAAGAGCGCGTCTTCCTCCATAGTCACGTTGATGACGGAAAGTTTGCCGTCGAAAACGCGGTTCACGTCTTTCATTCCGACGCAGGAGAAGTTCAGGGTCTGCCCCGCCTTCACCTGCAGGGAGTAAGTACCGTCGTTCGCAGTCATCGTGCCGTTCAGGGTTCCCGGAACCATAACGGCCACGCCCGGCAATGCCTGTCCCGCGACGTCGGTGACTTTACCTCTGACTTCGCTCTGCGCGTGTACCGCAGTACCGCAGAGGATCAGGGCAAGAGCCGCAAACATTGTTCTGATGTGTTTCATTTTGATGAGTATTAATTAGTAGCTGTTTGAAAATCATTTTATCTGTCCCGCATTGCGCATCGCCCTCTCCAGGTCGCCCCAGAGTCCGTGCTTTCCGAGATGCACTATGTCGAATACCATCACGCCTCCCGTGGAGCGGAGCGCCTGCTCCACCGCCGGGGCGAATTTCTCCATCTCCCCGAGGTACTGCTCCACATAGATGGAACCTGTCACCGGCACCACGCCGCAGGTCACTTTCTTCGCCAGTTCGGCGCCGCCCTCGACGCTGTAGCAGTATTTCAGGTCCAGGCTGAGCCCCGCTTCGGAGCTCTGTCCCTTGACCTCATAGGCGGCGTCGATTTCCGCCTTGCTTATATACGAGTAGTAGAGCCCTGTCATATAGATGTCCAGAAGCTCGGCGTAACCGGTATTCTTATAGGTAGGAGAGGCCCAGTCATAGTCCGCGTGCGGATCGTAGCTGCGGGAGGCCCAGTTCACACCGACCTCATAATAGGTGGGATACCACGCTCCTGTGTAGTCTCCGATGAGAAGGTCCGGATTTATGGCCTTCAGCTCCTTGTGGCAGCGCTCCACGAAGTCACGGATTATGCCGGCGCGCCATTCCACCCACTGTCTGAAGTACTTGCCTTCTGTCCAGGACGGTCTGAGTTTCCCGTCAGTGTCATACCAGCTCAGCACCGACTCCGGGAAATTCTCCACAGGAGAGCCCAGCCACTGCTCGAAGAGCGTCCGGGACAGATCCGAGAAGTCAGCGGTCATCCCGTCGAAGCGCACACGGTCGAAAATGAGCCCGTCGCACTCCGGGTACTTGGCTGCGAACTCCTTGAGGATGTCCAGCTCGTACTGCTGCACCTGCGGGTCGGCAGCGTTCAGCATCCCGTTATAGTTCGTCTTTATCCGGCTGATCGGGATGAGCTCTCCCTTTTCGTAGCAGATGCTCTGCCACTCCGGATGCTCCCCGTAGATGATTCCGCGGTCCATATAGTTATGTCCTCCGCAGAACACGTTCAGGGAGGCGAAAACCTTGAGACCCATCTCGTGACCGTACTTGATGAACAGACCCATCATATCGTAGTCACGCGGGCGCTCTACGCCTTCGAACGAAGCCATATAAGGAGCTATCTCACTGTCATACAGCGTCTCGCCCATAATGGACTTCACGTCCACGACCACGTTCCCGAAGCCCAGGGCGCGCACCCTGTCCAGATAGAAGGCTATGGAGTCTGGATGCGAGAGCGTCGCGTAGTTCGCCTCGCAGTCGAACCACATATAGTTGCGGTTCTCCTCCACCTTCTGAGGAGCGCGGCAGGAGAAGCTCAGCAGCAGAGCTGCCAATATGTACGCTGTCTTTTTCATTTCTTCTCAAGAATTCTTTCGCAGAGGATATGGGCTGTGCAGAGCATTCTCGGTATGTGGAAAGGTCCCTTGAAGAGATTTCCCTTGGCCGGCTGCGCCACGGTGCCGTCGCGGTGCAGATAGCCGTACCATTCGGGGTATTCCCTGTCTCTGAGGTGCTCTATCGCCCAGTCGTTCGCCTTCATATATATATCGAGGTATCCCTCGTCTTCCGTCATAAGATAGGAGTAGAGGGAAGCTATGACGGTCTCGCACTGCGGCCACCAGAATTTCATATCCTGGGAATAGTCCTGACAAGGCAGGCCCTTGCAGTCGCGGAAATTGATGATGCCGCCGTACTCCTCGTCCCAGCCCCAGGCGTACTGCCAGTCGAAGATGGTCAGACCCATATCGCGGTAATGCTTCTCGCCCGTGACTTCGGAGGCGTTCATCAGGAACCAGGCGGTCTCTATGCCGTGGCCCGGATTTATGACGCGGCCCTCGCAGGTGTCGATGAGGGTACCGTCCGGACGGACGGATTCGAGAATGCACTTGTACTCCGGATGCATATGGTAGGCTTCGATGTCGTGCGCGGAGGAGCGGATCTGCTCGTCGAGCACCGGATCGTCGCATACCTGCTTGAGTACCAGAGCGGTGTTCAGCATTATCATAGTGATGGAATGTCCTCTGCCCGGCACATAGCTCTTAGGCTCCAGAAAGCCCGGGGTGGAGAGCATAGTGCGGATGCGCCGGAATGTCTCCAGAGCCTTCCGCGCATAGGAGGCGTCACCGGAAGCCTTCGAGTACTCCGCCATCGCGATGGCCGCGAAAGTGTCGGAGAACACGTAGCGGCGCTTGCGCTCGGGCGTGCCGTCCGCGCTGACCGTGAAGAACATATGCCCGTCGCTGTCGATGCAGTGCTTCTCGATGAACTCGATGCAGGAGAGCGAGGCCTTCAGCCAGTCGGGGTTCTTCTCCACGTGGTTATAGGCGTATGCGGCCACATAGCCGAAGCGTCCCTGGAACCATACCGACTTGGTGCTGTCCATAAGCGTCCCGTCCCTGTCCACGCAGGTATAGACTCCGCCGTGAACCCTGTCGAGACCGTGCTCAAGCCAGAAGGGCATTATGCTCTCCGTCAGTTCCCGCTTGTACCATTCCGAATACTTCGTGAGATAAGATTTCTGTTCAGTCGTCATTTCTGTGGTTTTAGAAGCTCTTTTTATCACGTGATTCTAAAAAAAATCACTGGATCTTTTTTTTCTCTCCCAAAATTATAGGATTATCCTTGAAATTCATACTCAATTTCTTAATCGGGACATTAAAAAAGCAATTTTTGATAATTTCCCTACATTTGGCTTGCGTCTTTGATTAAACACCCCTAAATTTGTCAAATATGAATTACAAAAGCACTTATGACTCCGTGAAGGAGACAATCCTGCGCTGTGTGAAGGGGGAGGGCCGTTTCACAGTCCCGTCCATAGCGGCGCAGACCGGACTCAGCACCACTACCGTCGCCAAGCAGCTCGCCGCGCTGCGTGAGGAGATTCCGATAGACGAAATGGAACTGGAGGAGAACGGGCACAAGGGCCGGAAGGCCGTAATCTACGGTATCAGAGCGGATTCGCATTATTTCCTCGGTGTGGACATAAAGAACGGCGGTCTCGCGCTCGGAATGATGGATTTCACGGGGAACATAGTGAAGAGGGCCGTGGACTATTCCTACAGTTTCGAGAATTCGCACGAGAATATGAATCTCATCTGCACGAAAATCATCTCGTTCCTCGAGCGCCTCTCCCCGGAAGAACGAGGGAAAGTTTCGGGCGTGGGCTTCAACATCGGCGGACGTGTGGATTCGATGCGCGGGACGAGCGCGAGCATATTCAATTTCGAGGAGACCCAGGACACTCCCCTGTCGGACCTGCTTTCGGAAGTCATAGGAATACCTGTCGTCATCGAGAATGATACTAAAGCGATGACCTACGCCGAGTATATCGCCTACGGAATGCAGTGGCCCGACGTGCTTTACGTGAACATCGGCTGGGGGCTCGGTCTGGGAATAGTCATAGGCGGCAGCATCTATTACGGGGCCAACGGCTACTCCGGAGAGATGGGGCATATGCGCGTCTATGAGAACAATATTCTCTGCCACTGCGGCAAGAAGGGCTGTCTGGAGACGGAAGTGTCGATGCTGGCCATAGCCCGCAAGCTCCAGGAGCGCATTCTCGGCGGAGAGGCTTCTGTCCTCTCGCAGAAAGTCCGTCTGGGGGAGAAGATCGATGCGCGGGACATTCTCGAAGCGGCGGAAAGGGAGGACCAGCTCTGCATCGAGCTGATTTCCGAGACGGGCAAGGAGCTGGGCAAGCAGCTCGCCGGCATCATCAATCTGTTCAACCCGGCCTGCATCATCATCGGCGGCCAGCTCGCGAAGGCCTCCCCCTTCTACTTCCAGCAGCAGGTGGCTCTCTCCGTGAAGCAGCATTCCCTGAAGCTGATGAATCGGGGCCTGCCGATTCTGCTCTCCAAGCTCGGGGACGACGCGGGCATAGCCGGGGCCTGTCTGCTCGCCCGCGACCGCCTCTTCCTCCGCTCCGACAACCCGCTCCGCTGATCCGCCTCCGCACGGGATGCCCGAGCACGTCGGGCAGGACGCAACGCACGTCGGGCAGGACGCAGCGCACGAGGGACGCGCGTCAGTCTTCCTCTTCCGCACGCATAGCTTCTATGAAGGCCTTGGCCCGGCGGATACGCGTGCGGACAGTGTTCAGTTCGAGTCCCGTGACCTCGGCTATCTCCTTGTAGGCCATCCCCTCGATGAGGCGCTTGCCTGCGATGTCACGATAGAGCGGCGAGAGACGCGAAATGTACATCTGCGTCTCGATGCGGTCTTCGCTCCGGATGATGCTGTCGAGGGGCGACTCCACCCCGTCCGGAATGGTCTCTGCCACCTGCGGGCTGCTATCGCAGCCTCCCTCGTCCATAGAGACCATCAGATTGCGTCTGCGGCGCTCGCCGGCGAGCAGGTCGAAAGCGGTATTGCGCGCGATAGTGCGCAGCCAGGTGAAGAACTGGCTCTTCGAGGGGTCGTAAGTGCCTATCTGCCTGAACGCCTTCTCGAAACTGCGCGAGCAGATGTCGTCCACGTAGAGGTCGTCGAGCGTCTTGTCCCAGGACTTGATGAGCGAACGCAGCGAAGCGATATACTCGTCCCAGAGGGCCGTGAAAGCATTCCCGTCGCCGGAGATGGCACGGCTCACGAGCTCATTGATGCGATTCGAGCCAATTCTTTCCATAACTGCATTCTACCGTAAGCGGAACAGACAGTTCCACGACATTTTCCATTTCCCGTACCACTATG
>CAVKLO010000097.1:0-6061 GCA_963656985.1 Bulleidia sp.
TAGCTCCCATAGGACAGGCGTCCGCACAGGCTCCGCAGTCGATGCAGAGGTCGGGATTGATGCTGTATACATCACCCTCGGAGATGGCTCCCTGTGGACACTCCGGCTGACAGGAACCGCAGGCTACGCAGATATCAGGGGAAATTTTGTGTGCCATAGTAGTTAAAATTGTTAACAATATCCGTCCCTAACGCGGACGGACTTGCAAATGTATGCGAATATATTTGAATAACCAAGTTATTTTTTCATCATCACTAAATTCGGGGAAAGAAATTTGTATGTACTTTTGCACTATGAAACGGATTATATCGGTTATCGCGGCGCTCCTGTCCGCCGCCTGCCTTTTCGCGCAGACCTCCGTCGAGGGAATCGTGGAGGTGGACGCGCCCATACACGACTTCGGCGAGGTCTTCATCTCCGACGGAGCCGTCTCGCACAGCTTCAATTTCAAGAACATCTCCTCGAAAGACATCATCATTTACAGCGTGCTCTCTTCCTGCAGCTGCACCGGCGTATCCTGGACCAAGGACGACATCAAGCCCGGAGAAAGCGGCAGCGTATCAGCCACTTACAGTAACGACGAGGGACCATATCCCTTCGACAAGACCCTCACGGTATATATATCCGACGTCAGCCGCCCGGTCATCCTCCATCTTCGCGGCACCTCTCTGGAAAAGCCCCGTCCGCTAAAGGAACTCTACCCGCTGCACTACGGCGCCATAGGCCTGAAAGAAGCGGCGATACGTACCGGAAACCTCACGCAGGGCGAGCAGAAGAACGGCTACGTTAAAGTCGCGAACCTCAGCGGCAAGCCGGTGAAACTCAGCTTCAAGAACGTCTCGGAAGGCCTCTCGCTCAGCGTGGAGCCTAACCCCGTCCCGGCCGGCAAGACAGCCGACCTGCACTACAACATCACCTCTGACCGCAGCCATTGGGGCAGCTGCTGGTATCTCGCGACCCTTCTGGTGGACGGCAGAGAAGTGAAAGCCTCGGGAAGCGGCGTCCCCGAGGAGGAAATCGCCGGCGGAGAACATTTCATCCGCAACAGCCGCACGGACATTGGGGCCGGAACGGCCAATATAGGCTTCCAGGCTATGCTGAAGGAGAATTTCTCATCGCTGAGCGCCGAGCAGCGCAAGGCGGCCCCAGCACCTTTCCTGGACGGAAGCAATTTCAGCTTCGGGCGCGTCAAGGCCGGCAAGACGGTCCGTGCGGTCTTCACCGTGACGAACAGGGGCAAGACGCCGCTGGAAATCTACAGCATCGACTCGGAGTGCTCCCGCCTGACTTTCGGCGAGCTGCCGACTGTCCAGCCGGGCGGAAAGGCCGACATCGTGATGGACTTCGACACTCGCGGACTGCCCAAGGGGGAAGTTACCGTGGTCGTCAATATGACGACCAATTCTCCGCTGCGTCCCCTCGTGACCGGCTACATCGTGGGGTTCATCAATTAAAAAATATAAATCATCTATACATTTTTTAACCGTTTTCAAGGAATGGACTGGAGCGCGTCAGCGGAGATATTGAAGGAGTCGCTCGTCATCACCGCCGTCGTCACGGTGATGATGATGCTCATAGAGTATGTCAGCTACCGCAGCGAGGGCCGTCTGGTCCCGCTGCTGCGGCGCTCGAAGGCGGGGGGAGTGGTGGCCGCGGCCTTACTGGGCGTCATCCCGGGATGCCTGGGAGGGTACATCAGCGTTTCTATGTATTCCAAGCGGGTGTTTTCCTTTAGCGCGCTGCTCTCGATGATGATCGCGACCACCGGAGACGAGGCTTTCGTGATGCTGGCTATGTATCCGGGCGTCGCGGCCGCGTTATTCGGCGGACTCTTCGCCCTCGCCGTCGTGGTCGGACTTGCCTGTGAAAAGTTCGAGTCGGGACGCGGCGGCCGCGCAGTCCCGGAAGAAAAGACGTGGGCGGAAGCTCCCTCAAGTTCCTGCCTCCATTCTGAAGCGAGGGGCAAGGGACTGGGGCACAGGATGAAACATACATTGGGCGAAGCCCTCAAGATATTCGCCTGGGCGTTCGGCGTGCTGCTCGCGGTGAAGCTGGCTTCGGGCTATGTGGACCTGGAGACTCTGATAGGCGGAAACGCCGCTCTGATGATTCCGCTGGCGGTGCTCGTCGGGTTTATACCGCAGTCGGGGCCGCATCTGGTGTTCGTGACCCTCTTCGCGCAGGGGATTGTGCCGCTGCCGGTGCTGCTCGCGAGCTGCATTTCGCAGGACGGACACGCCGGTCTGCCGCTTCTGGCCGAGGACAGGCGCAGCTTCCTGCGCGTCAAGGCCGTCAAATGCGTATTGGCCCTTGCGGCCGGTTACCTCTTTCTGCTGTTCTGACCGGGCCGCCCGCGTGCCGTTCCGCTATGCCGCACCCACGGACCCTCCCGAGGAAGGAAGAATCAGTACGCGGCTCCTTTCGGGTGGCGCGGAGTGATGTGGTAGCTCCCGTAGATTTTCTGGATCTTCTCGGTGTCTTCGCGCGCGTTGTCGCCGAGTTCGAACTTCTCGGTTATGCCCACGAACTTCTCCTTGTAGTCCATCGTGGTCAGATAGACTGCGCTCCCGGTTTCCTTCGCGATGGTGTGGTAGCCGGTCTTCCATTTCTTTACGGCCTTGCGTGAACCCTCGGGGCAGATAGCGAGATAGAACTTGTCGTCCTTCTGCATCTCGTGGATAAGGTCCATCATCATAGTCTGGGGATGGCTGCGGTCCACGGGGAAGCCGCCTATGCTGCGGATGATCCAGCCCGCCGGCCAGAAGAAGGCCTCTTTCTTTATCATTATCTTAAGCCTCTCTCCCAGAGTGCGGAAATACAGGTAGCCGAAAAGGGCGTCCCAGATGCTGGTGTGCGGGGCGGCCAGGAAAATGACTTTCTTTTCCGGAGGCAGGGTGCCTATGGTCCGGTAGCCGAATACTTTCTTCAGGAGAAAGGTGGCGAATTTCTGTGTCATAAGGCTATTCGATTATGTCCGTTTAAACAGTTTCTATGTCCACATCCTCGAGCTCCTCCTCGGAGCGGAGGTTCTTGCGGATGAAATTCTGTCTTTCGATGGTGTTGTCCCCCATATAGAAGGTCATTATCTCGGAAATCGACTCCTCGTCCGAGAGCGTCACCTCGTCCAGGCGCATATCCTCGTCGATGAAGCCCTTGAACTCGGGGGCCGAGATTTCTCCCAGACCCTTGAAACGCGTAATCTCCACTCCGGCCTTCAGCTCTTTCGCGGCCTTGTCCCTCTCCTCGATGGAGTAGCAGTATCGGGTGTTCTTCTTGTTCCTGACGCGGAAGAGCGGGGTCTGGAGGATGTGCACGTGCCCCCGGCGGATGAGGTCGGGATAGTATTTCATAAAGAAAGTCACCACGAGCATCCTGATGTGCATCCCGTCGTCATCGGCATCGGTGGCCACTATTATATTGTTATACCTGAGGTTCTCCAGATCGTCCTCCACGCCGAGGGCCGATATCAGCAGATTCAGTTCCTCGTTCTCGGCGACTTTCCGGCGGCTTTCCTTGAAGCAGTTTATGGGCTTGCCCCTCAGACTGAACACGGCCTGGGTCTTCGCATCGCGGGCCATAGTGATGGTTCCGCTCGCGGAGTCTCCCTCGGTGATGAACACGGAGGTCTTCAGAATCTCGTCGCGGTTCTTCTCGGTGACGCGGTCGTTGAAATGGATGCTGCAGTCGCGCAGCTTGCGGTTATAGACATTGGCCTTCTTGTTGCGTTCGCGGGTGGTCTTCTGGATGCCAGCTATCTCTTCTCGCTCTTTCTGGGAGGCCTTTATCTTGTCCTCGATGACGGGGGCTATCTCCTTGTGTACGCGGAGGTAGTTGTCCAGATGCTTGGATACGAAGTCGTTAATGAAGCTGCGGATGGTAGGGCCCCTTTCGATTATCACCGAGCCGTCCGGATTCTTCATCACCTGGCCGCCCGCGTCCCGCATCTCGCGCTCCCAGACATAGGTGGAGCCGAGCTTGGTCTTCGTCTGAGCCTCGAAGATAGGCTCCTGTATCTGTATGCTCACGGCTCCTATCACGCCCTGACGGCAGTCGGCGGGTTCGTAATTCTTCTTGAAAAAGTCCTTGAGGGTCTTGGCGATGGCCTCGCGGAAGGCCGCCAGATGGGTTCCTCCGTCGCGTGTGTTCTGCCCGTTCACGAAGGAGGAGATGTTTTCGCCGTTCGCATTCCCGTGGGACAGCACTATCTCTATGTCCTCACCCTCCAGATGTATGGGCGGATAGAGGGTAGGCTCCGCGAGATTGTTGTTCACGAGGTCCAGGAGTCCGTTTTCCGACTTGTAGGAAACTCCGTTCAGCACCAGCTGAAGGCCGCGCTTCAGGTAGGAGTAGTTCTTCACGAGGGTCTCCACGTAGTCGAGATGGTAGCTGTAGTCCCCGAAAAGCTCCCTGTCCGGCTTGAACTCGACCAGGGTGCCGTTCTTCTCGTCGGTCGCCTCGCGACCGCTGTCGATGAGCTCGCCCCGGACGAAGCGTGCCCAGGACTTCTCGCCGTCGCGGTGCGAGCAGACGTAGAACGACTCGGAGAGCGCGTTCACGGCTTTCATACCCACGCCGTTAAGGCCGACGGCCTTTTTAAACGCCTCGCTGTCGAATTTGCCTCCGGTGTTCAGCTGGCTGGTGGCCTTTATGACCGAGCCGAGCGGAATCCCTCGGCCGAAGTCGCGCACTCTCACGACATTGTCCCGGATGGTGATCTGTATCTGCTTCCCGGCTCCCATCGAGAACTCGTCCACGGAGTTGTCCACGATCTCCTTCACCAGCACATAGATGCCGTCCCCCTGATTTTCACCGTTTCCGAGCCGGCCTATGTACATTCCGGCGCGTTTCCGGATATGAAGCCTCCACTCCAGGGTTTTGATATTGTCGTCAGTATAATTCAATTCGGCCATACGCAATCTCTAGTTTTCCAATCTGCAAATATAGTCATTTTCGCCGTAACTTCCCGAGGCTGTCCGGCATCATTTCTCTTTTTCCGCCCGCCGCCCGCCCGCCGCGTACGTATCCGCTCTCTGCCGGCGAAAAAACTTGCGGAATCGGAAAGAAATGACTATATTTGCAGCCCTTTGTGGAATATTTTCACGGAGGAGTGAATTTAAATTATTAATTATCAGTTACTAAGATGTTAAATCAGTACGAAACCGTTTTCATTGCAACTCCCGTTTTGTCTGAAGCCCAGATGAAGGAAGCGGTTGCCAAGTACACAGAACTCATCAGATCGAACGGAGGTGAGGTCGTGTACGAAGAGGATTGGGGACTCAAGCAGCTCGCTTACCCTATCCAGCACAAGACATCAGGATTCTATTACCTGATTGAGTTCAAGGCGAATCCGGAATTCATCGCCACCCTCGAGACCCAGTATCGCCGTGACGAAAGGGTCATCCGTTATCTCACCGTAGCTCTCGACAAGCACGCTGTCGCTTACGCCGAGAGAAGAAGGAACAACAAGGCCAAGGCCGCCGCCGCCCCAGCTGCAGCAGCAGAGGAGGAGAAGGCCGCCGTGACCGAAGAAGTGAAACCTGCTGAATAATATAGGAGGAAAGATTATGGCACAGACTACAGAACGCAATAATGGCATACGTTATCTGAACCCTCCTACAGTAGAGGTTCGCAAGAAGAAATACTGCCGTTTCAAGAAGGCGGGCATAAAATACATCGACTATAAGGACCCTGAGTTCCTGAAGAAGTTCCTGAACTAGCAGGGCAAGATACTGCCTCGCCGCATCACCGGCACTTCCCTCAAGTTCCAGCGCAAAGTCGCCCAGGCAGTGAAGCGCGCCCGTTCCATCGCTCTTCTCCCTTATGTTACTGACCTCCTTAAATAATTGAGAGTTATGAAGATCATTTTGAAGAAAGATGTCGCGAATCTCGGCGAGGCCGGTGAAATCGTGGAAGTTAAGACAGGTTATGCTCTCAATTATCTCGTGCCTCAGGGCTTCGCCGTGTTCGGTACCCCTTCCGCCATCAAGCAGCACGAGGAGACTATCCGTCAGAGGGCTCACAAAGAGGCCAAGAATGTTGCTGAGGCTCAGGCTTATGCAGC
>CAVKLO010000098.1:0-6055 GCA_963656985.1 Bulleidia sp.
CTTCAGGAAAGTCTCCGGGAGGGCGACGGCGGCCTTTTCGGTCACGTATTTGCGGATGTCCTTTCCGAGACGGAAATCGGATTCCTGTCTGTAATTCTCAGCGAGACGCTCGGAAACGGCCTTGTCGAAGGCGGCCTCGTCGCTGACCTTGCCCTCGCCGAAGATGGTATCGTAGGTCTCCTGACAGAGTTCAGCGGGCAGGTAGTCCTTTATGTTCACTACGGTGGCCGAGAATACGGGATTTATCTCCGCGAGTTCTTCCTTCTTCACTCTGAGCAGCGTGGCGCGGTCGCCCTCACGCTCCAGAAGCTCGTTCAGGTTTATGTCCAGCTTGTCGCCGGCCTTGACTCCGAGAAGCGCGGGCTTCATAGACTCGGAGACGTCGCGCATAGAGATGAAGGTGTTCTCGACACTCTTCTGCTCATTGCTGAGGTCCACATAGAGATAGGACTCATCGCCCGGCTTCTCCACTTCGCCGAGATGGCCGTACTGCATAAGCAGGGACTTCCTGAGCTCGGCCTCGGCTTCGGGGGTGGTCTTGATGTCGTATCTTGTCACCTTGTCGTCCTTGCCCAGTTCGAGAGCTATCTCGGGAGCGAGACCGAGGTCGAACTTGAACACCAATTCGCTGCCGGCCTTCCATTCGTTCTCCGGCTGGTTCTCGGAAGCGAGAGGCTCGCCGATGGTCTTGAGGGCGTTATCCTCTATGAATTTGCCGAGCTGCTCCGAAATGATGTCGTTCACCGCATCGAAAAGGCACTGCTCGCCATAAATCTTCTCGATGAAGGCCATAGGGGCGTTGCCCTTTCTGAAGCCTCGGATTTCCGCGTTCCTGCGGCGCTCGTTCAGCTTTTTCTTCATTACGGGAGAGTAATCCTCGCTCCCGACCGTGAGGGTGAGCTCTATGTTCAGAGCGTCGATCTGGTTCTTTTCTAGTTTCATATTCTGTCTTGTCTTTATTATCAGAAGCTGTTTTCAGTGATTCCTGAAGAATAACTCAGTGATTCCAAATAAATAACTTAAACAATTCCTCCATTTTCTCCGGACTTCCTTCCGGAGTCCCCCGCAACGGAATCTTCACCGCTGTGGCGGACGGGGCGCAAATATAGTGATTTTCCGTTTATTTCTTCGCATCATCTGGCCTTTCTGCCGGGTTTCCTGTCAGGATATGCGACTCTTTCGTGATTCACGGACGGCAGGTACTCCACAAGCACTTTCTTCATCGTGTTCAGGTCCTTGACCGTGATGTTCGCATCGTCGAACTGACCCTGCTCCAGTTTCGAGGCCACGATTTTTTCCACCAGCTGCCGGCAGGCCTCCGGAGTCGTGGATTTAAGGGAGCGGGAGGCGGCCTCCACGGAGTCGCAGACCATCAGGACCGCCTGTTCCCTGGTGAAAGGCTTCGGCCCGCCGTAGCAGAAGGACTCCTTCAGCGAAGGGTCTCCGCCCTCGTTCAGATGCTTGATGTAGAAAGAACAGTAACTCGTCCCGTGATGAGTGGCTATGAAGTCGCGCAGCTCCTTGGGCAGCTTATGTGCGGCGGCTATCTCCAGCCCTGCCGGTACGTGTTCTATGATGTCCCTGGCACTCTCCAGAGGGGTTTTCCCGGCGTGATAATCGTCCCTGTCCGATCCCGTGGCCAGCTTCGAATTCTCAGTGAAGCACAGAGGATTCTTCATCTTTCCGACATCGTGGTAGAGGGCTCCGGCGCGCAGCAGGTTCACATTCAGGTTTCCGCCGATCTTCTGTCCCACCAGCTCCACCATATTCTTCAGCTTCAGGGAGTGGTCGTAGGTTCCGGGGGCCTTCTCGAAGAGTTCCTGCAGCAGCGGCTGGTCAGTCTCCGCCAGGTCCTTGAGGCGCGAAGTGGAGAGCAGGTTGAAAAGCTTCTCGAAGAGGAAGACCAGAGGATAGCCGGCCACAGAGAAAATCGAAGCAAGAGCGAGGAAGGCGAGGACCTTCAGGTAGTCTCCGTTCACGGCCTCTATCATACAGAAGCCGCTGTAAGTGATTACAAGAGAAACGAATATCACTAATGACACCAGGAACTGGCTCCAGCTGCGGTTAAAGAATTTGAAGGCGTATCCGGCGGCCAGACCTGCAAGCAGGAACATCACGAAAAGTACGTATCCGTCCCGTGCGAATATCATAAGCGGCATCAGCGAAGTGATGTAAACCGGGACCAGAACCTTCTTCGGAATGAAGCCCAGAAGCCACAGGGCGGCCAGAGGGAACGGAACCATATAGAGGAACTGAGGGTTCGCCTTGTTCACCAGAAGCGTGGACACGCAGGTGAAAAGCACCACGAACAGCAGATAGCACAGCCTGTTCAGGTCGTCCAGCAGAGCGGCGTTCGTGAAGAAGATGCAGAAGAAGATGATGAGGACGAGGGCGAGAGCGAGGATGAAATTCCCGGCGATGAAGACGAACTTCGGGCCGTCATAGCCCATCGTCGCCTCGTACTCGGCCTTATACGAATCCAGAATCTGCTCTATCTCGGCTGTGACTATCTCATCCTTGGAGACTATCAGCTGCCCCGCGTTCACGAAGCCCGAGGTCGGGGAGACGGTCGGCGAGGACTCGTCGTGCACGAGTTCAGTGGTCTGCTTGTCGTAGAAAAGGTTCGGAACTATGAGGTCATAGACATTGTTAGCGCGGAAGATGGAGTCCAGATTCCAGCTCCTGTAGGTCCCGGACATATCCGCGAGAAGCTTCGCCTTCGCGTCGGTGAGCTTGTAAACCTCGGAGACGGGTACTTTCGAGGCGCGCTTGTCCTTCTGGACATAGAGCACCTCCCTCGAAGCGTCCGAGGAATTCCGGCTCAGCTTCACTCCCTCGTCGGAAACCACTCCGTGGCTGTATATGTCCTTGATGGTGGAGACTATGGCCGGTCTGAGGGCGGAGGCTCTCCCCAGCGAGAGGCTTCCGGCAGCCTTGAGATTCTTGTTCACTATCTCCTCGGAATATCTGTAGTAAGGAATCACGCCGCCGGCCGACTTCGATTTCTCCTCGGAGATCTGTTCATCCGTCTTGAGTATCGGGAAGTCGAACTGGGCCAGCAGGGTCTCATACTTCCAGGCCGAACCTTTCTTGTAGTCGTAGTTGAACTTCGCCGTCCTCGGGAAGATGACGAAAAGAACCAACATCAGGACCAGAAATGGGAGCCGGGAAGGGAACTTGATATCTTTCAGACTGACATTCATAGCTTTTCAGATTATTACTTGAAAGGGCTGTTCGCCTCGCGGGCGATGTACTTGTAAGTCATCCTGTCGGTGAAGCGCGGGAAAAGCCTGTGCGCCCACACGGTCAGATGTCCCAGAGGGGTGAGTATGCATTGGGAGCTGCGGCGGCGCAGAGCCTTGGCGAGGTGCAGGGCGCAGTCTTCCGCGCTCATCAGCTTGCCCTCGTCCAGAGGCGTCTCTCCCTGTGCGCTGCCGTCTGCGGTGAGCGCTGCGTTGCGCACGTTCGAGGAGGTGTAGCCCGGAGCGAACACCAGCACGCCAAGTCCGTCCTTGAGGTGTTCGATGCGGATGGTGTCCAGAAAACCGCGTATCGCGTATTTCGAAGCGGAATAGCCCGTGCGTGCCGGGAGAGCCGAAAAACCGGCTATGGAGATTACTCCGACGACAGCCCCCCGGCTCTTCAGCAGATAAGGCAAGGCGCACTTCGTGCAATTCACCGTTCCCCAGAAGTTCACATCCATAAGAGTGTGTATCACGCTCAGGTCCAGGTCTTTGAACATAGCCCTCATAGAGAGTCCGGCATTGTTCACGAGTATGTCTATGCGCCCCCATTTTTCGACGGTCCTGTCTATGAGATTCTGACAGTCTCCGAATACGCTGACGTCGGTCTTCACGCAGAGAATATGTTCGGCGTCGCCCATAGACCGCGCCAGAGACTCCAGTCTGTCCAGACTTCTGGCGGCCATCACGACCCTCGCCCCGAACGAGACGAATAAACGGGCAGAAGCCAACCCTATACCCGAGCTGGCTCCTGTCACTATGATGACCTTGTCCTTAAAGCAAGTCCCGTCCATACTACTGCACCGTCATAGCCGCGATGTCGTCTCCGTCGTATGCTCCGGCGTCGAGCTTGGCCTTGATTTCCTTGAACGCGTTCAGGGTGTATTCCACATCTTCCATAGTGTGGGCGGCCGTGCTGACGATGCGGAAGATTATCATTCCCTTAGGGATGACAGGGTAGATGACCATCGAGCAGAAAATCCTGTAGTTCTCACGCAGGTCCTTCGCCATCTTCGTGGCCTGGGCGACTCCGCCCTTGATATGTACGGGCGTCACGCAGGCCTCGGCCTCGCCGATGTCGAAGCCCTCGTCGCGGAAGCCCTTCTGGATGGCGTGGGTTATGGTCCAGCATTTCTTGCGGAGCTCGTCGCCTTCAGGCGAGTCGATGATCTCCATACGCTTCATATTGCCGATGACCAGAGGCATAGGAAGGCTCTTGGCGTACATCTGGCTGCGCATATTGGCGCGCAGATAATTGATGATCGCGTGAGGGCCGGCAACGAAGCCTCCGATGGAAGCCATACTCTTGGCGAAGGCGCCTATGTAGAGGTCGATGTCGTCCATACAGTTCAGCTGTTCGGAAGTTCCGCGTCCGTGCGCACCGAGAAGGCCGAAGCCGTGCGCGTCGTCGATCATTATGCGGAAACTGTATTTCTTCTTCAGCGCGGCGATCCGGTCGAGGATGCCCATCGCGCCTGTCATTCCGAACACGCCCTCGGTGATGAGAAGCACTCCACCCTGGCCTTCTTCGGCGACCTTGCAGGCGCGTGAGAGCACCTTTTCGCAGTCGGCGATGTTGTTATGGCGGTATTTGAATTTCTCGCCGATGTGCAGACGGATTCCGTCCAGCAGGCAGGCGTGGCACTCCGCATCATAGACGATCACGTCGTGACGGGCGGTGAGGGCGTCGATGGTGGAGACGATTCCCTGATAGCCGAAGTTGAACAGATAAGCGTCCTCCTTCTTCTCGAAACGGGCGAAGGTCTGTTCGAGCTGCTCGTGATAACGGGTGTTTCCGGAGAGCATCCTTGCCCCCATAGGATAGGCCAGGCCCCAGTCGGCCGCGCCCTGCGCGTCCGCCTTGCGCACCTCCGGGTGATTCGCGAGGCCGAGATAGTTGTTCAGCGACCAGTTCAGTACCGGTGTGCCGTTGAAGGTCATATGAGGCCCGAGTTCTCCTTCCAGACGTGGATACATATAGTATCCGAATCCCTGCTCGAAGTACTGTCCGATAGGACCGCCTGAATCTCTTGCTATTCTGTCAAAAATGTCCAACATTGCATTATGTGATTTAAAATCAGTTTATTGTCTTTTAATCGGCGGCCTTTCCGGCCGCTTTTCCGATAAGTGTTTTTTAAGAATCGCTAAGCGTCGATGTTCGCGTAATGGGCGTTCTCCTCTATGAACTGGCGGCGTGGCGGGACATCGTCACCCATAAGCATAGAGAAGGTGCGCTCAGCCTGAGCCGCGTTTTCGAGGGTGATCTGGCGCAGACGCCTGTTCTCCGGGTTCATAGTGGTGTCCCAGAGCTGGGCCTCGCTCATCTCGCCCAGACCCTTGTATCTCTGGATGGTGTAGCCCTTGTCGGAACCCTTGCCGAGCTTCAGGGCGGCCTCCTCCCTCTGCTCCTCTGTCCAGCAGTAGATCTCCTCCTTGCCCTTCTTCACGAGGTAGAGCGGAGGTGTGGCGAGATACACGTAGCCGTTCTTTATGAGGTCGAGCATATACCTGAAGAAGAAGGTCAGGATAAGGCAGGCGATATGCGAGCCGTCGACATCGGCATCGGTCATTATGACCACCTTATGGTAACGCAGATGGCTCAGGTCCATATGCTTTTCTCCGGTCTCGTCCTCCTGGGCCACCTTGACCCCGAGGGCGGTGTAGATGTTCTGGATTTCCTGGCTCTCGAACGCGCGGCCTTCCACGGCCTTCTCCACGTTCAGAATCTTGCCCCGCAGAGGCAGGATGGCCTGGGTGCGGCGGTCGCGGCCCTGCTTGGCGGTGCCGCCGGCGGAGTCTCCCTCGACGAGGAA
>CAVKLO010000099.1:0-6051 GCA_963656985.1 Bulleidia sp.
GTTCCGAAACTATGTGCGGCAATGTCTATCAGGGACAGAGCGCCTATACCACGCTTACCGTGAACGGGACCGACGGAGACCTGAAGAATATGGCCTACTCCCTCTGGGCCGTGAACGCCCACTGCAACACCGTGATAAACAATCTTCTCAAATCCGAAGGACCTTCCGAGACGAAGAAGAAGCAGTGCATCGGCGAGGCCCTCGCCTGGAAGGCTATGGCCTATTTCTTCCTCGTAAGGACTTTCGGCGACGTGCCTATCATCCACGACAACACCGAATCCATAAAGGCCGGAGACTATAACCAGATACAGAAAGTCGCCAAGGCCGACGTCTATGAATACGTGATTATGACTCTCGAGAAGGCTATGGAGCTTCTTCCGAAGAATCCTTACATCGGGGTCTATAACCGCATCGACTACTATGCAGCCGAGGCCCTTCTCGCCAAGGTCTATCTCACCCGCGCGGGCGTAAGCGGTAGTCTCGACAACTCCGACCTCGCCAAGGCCCGGGACTATGCGAAGGATGTCATCCTGAATTCCGGCAGAAGCCTCACGCCTGTCTATTCGGACGTGTTCCGTCTCTCTCCGAAGGTCTTCCAGCAGACCGGAGAATGTCTCTTCTCCTGGCTCTGGACCAGCGACACGGGATACTGGACCTGCCAGAACTCCATTCAGAGCGATGTGGGTCTCGTGGGCTTCGACGAGTTCGGCGATCTCTGGGGCGACTGGAAGGGCCCTACCGTGGATCTCCAGGACGCTTTCGGAGTGTCAGCTGCGGATAACCCCGAGACCAGAAAGGCGAACGAGAAAGACAACCGCCGCGCCGCGACTATGATGATGTTCGGCGACCGGTACAGCTATTTCTGGACTGACCTGGGCGGATTCGACTTCTACCGCTTCTTCTACGATTCGAGCTATTCTCCGAACAGCACGAGCGGCAGCTGGCAGTGCATAAGCGGTGCCAACTACGCCAAGCACCTCTACGGCAACGACGCCGACCACGTGGCGGCTCTCGGAGTTCACGCTGCGAATATGCGCAGCAAGCTTCCTACACATATCCTCAGGCTCAGCGACATCTACCTCGTCTATGCCGAGGCCTGCGTTCTGACCGGCGATTCCGCCAATGCTCTCGTCTATGTGAACAAGGTGCGCGAGCGCGCGGGGGCCGAGCCTCTGACCTCCGTCAGCTTCGATGATGTATGGAAGGAGCGCCGTCTCGAACTCGCTCTCGAGGGAGACCGCTGGTACGACTTCGTGCGCCGTTCCTACTACGACGTGAACTCCTGCATCGCGGAGCTCAAGGCCCAGAGGCGTTCCGGCTACGACGGTCTGGGCAACGCCTACTCGAACTTTGTGATGTCCTCCACCGGTGATTACGTGGGCCCTGGAGCCAATCCTTGGGACAATTCCGAAATCACTTACAAGGGCGATATGGAGCTCGTGGACGTGAAGGCGTCTATGTTCACTATGCCGTTCCCGAGCGAAGACGTGGTGCTGAACCCTAACGTCGGGTCCGACGTCGAGGGAGTTCACGTTGATGTCCGTGAAACTTATGTATATAAATTTTAATCAAAGTAAGCAATGAAAGCTATCATAAAATATCTGGCGGCTTCTCTTGCTGCGGCTCTTACTCTTGCGGGCTTCTCTTCCTGCGACAGTATAGACTATCCGGACCGCTTCAAGCAGACGGACGGAGTGCCTTCGATCTACTTCGTCAGGCCCGCCGACAGCGATGTGGCCATCACCCAGGCAAGCCTGGAGCAGGTTCTGTGCATCGTGGGCGACAATCTGACGAGCGTGCACGACATCTACTTCAACGACCAGCCCGCCATTCTGAACACCAGCTTCATCACGAAGAACACCCTCGTCGTGGCAGTCCCGAAGAATCTCCCGGGCGAGGCTACCGACAAGCTCTATCTCATCACCCGCGACAGCACCGTCGTGGACTATGACTTCAAGGTTCTCCTCCCCGCCCCTAAGATCGCTTCTATGTCTTTCGAGTGGGCGCAGCCGGGCGAGACCGTCACCATAAAGGGCAGCTACTTCGCCGAGCCTCTGACAGTGTCGTTCCCGGGAGCAGACGCGACCGCCGTCTCGAACGTCACCATCGACTCCTTCGACGTGGTCGTTCCTGACGGGGCGCAGCCGGGCAAGATTAAAGTCACGACCGATTCGGGCACAGCCCAATCCATCTTCGAATACAGGGACAGCCGCAATATGCTCTTCTCCTTCGATGACGCCCGCGGCAACCACGGCTGGCATAACCAGACCATCCAGAGCGACGAGAATTCCATCGACGGGAACTATCTGCAGCTCTACGACGCGGCCACCGTATTCAAGTGCGACGGCAGCGACTGGAACGATACCGGCTACCACTTCGAGTACTGGCCGGGAAACTGGAACTCTCCGGAGACCTACGATGACCCGGACGGCATCGACCTCACGAAAGTCGTGGACTTCACTGACTTCGCGAATATGGCCCTCAAGTTCGAAATGCGCATCCCGGCCGACCATCCTTGGACCGGCTGCCCTATGCAGATTTACTTCTCGAGCCTTGCGATGTGTACTCTCGGAAATGCGAACAACACCTACTTCCACGATGAGACCATCTCCCTGCCTCGCGTTATGTACAGGCCTTGGAAGGCTACCGGCTCTTTCGACACCGGCGGCAAATGGATCACCGTTTCCTTCCCTATCGAAAGCGAATTCGTATATGACTGGGGCGGCGACAAGGCTTCCGGCCAGCTCTCGGCAGACTCGTTCGCGGGCTTCGAAATCTTCTTCGCTGCGGGCAGCTCCGACGGAGAGGGTACGCCTTGTACTCCTATGGTCCAGATCGACAACATCCGCGTGGTGCCTTGCAAATAACATAAGGAGGACAGAATATGAAAAATATACTTAAATATTCAGCTCTTGCAGCCCTTCTCGTTTCTTTCGCGGCTTTCACAGGCTGCAAGGAGGAGGCTCTTGACACCGACCAGTACGGCGACGGCGTGAAATTCACCGCTTTCGCACCTAACCCGGCGATGCGCGGCGGCGAGCTCCGCATCCTCGGAAGCAATCTTCAGGACGTCAAGGAAATCCGTCTTCAGGGCGGCGTTTCCGTGACCGACTATACGGTGGTCAAATCCGGCGCACAGGCGGAAATCCGCTTCACCGTGCCGCTCGAAGGCCCTCAGCCTGGCAGGATTTCCATCGTGGACAGGGACGGAGTGGAATACAGCTCCCTCTCCGAACTGACATTCACCGAGGCCATCGGGATAGACTCGTTCTCTCCGGCAGAAGTGCTCTCGGGTGATGTCGTCACCATCAAGGGCGAGTACCTTAACATAGTGAAGGAAGTGATCTTCGAGGGCGGCGTCTATGTCACCGAATTCGAAGCCCAGTCCCGCCACGAACTTAAGGTGAAAGTCCCGGCGAATGCCATCAGCGGCTTCATCCGCGTATCCGACGTGAACGAGCTCGCGGACCAGAACAGCATTCCAAACACGGTTTACGCTCCGGAAGAGCTTGAAGTGGGCGATCCTACCGTCACATTCACAAACAAGGGCCCTTACAAGCTCGGCGATGTCATCGTCATCGACGGCGAGCATCTCGATATGATCGAGACCGTCGACCTTCAGGGCGCGATGGATGTGGACTTCACAGTAAGCTCAGACGCCACGAAGATCGAGATAAAGCTCCCGGCCACCGCTACCGACGGCCCTATCCTGCTCTATTCATACGGTGCGAAAGTTTACACCACGAGCAAGATAGAGACGGTCAGCGTCGCTGACCTCGAGATCGCCTCTCTCGCCGAGGACAGCCGCTACAAGGCCGGCACCGAGGTCGAGATCAGCGGTTCCGATCTGGATCTGGTGAGCAAGCTCGCATTCGTGAACGCCGAGGCTTCCTTCACCTATAAGGACGGCAAGATCTACGCTGTCATCCCGGCTGCCGCCAAGGACGGTGCCGTCACCGTGACCCTCGAGTCCGGCAAGCAGGCGCAGACCCCTGAAATCGAAGTCGTGAAGCCTGTCATCACTTCCCTGAGCGCTACCGAGGCCGTGGCCGGAAAGACCGAACTCGAAATCTACGGAACTGACCTTGACCTCGCCGCCACGGTGAAGATCGGAAATGAGACCGAGAGCTTCATCGAGTGCGAATATCAGGTTAAGGACAACGGAACTCTCACGGTGAAAGTCTCCGACCAGGCCTACACCGGTCCGTTCACCGTAGTCGCTGAAAGCGGTTACGAGAGCGTATCCGAGGAGGTCAGCGTGAGCTATGACAATGCCGTGTCCATCAAGTTCACCAAACCGTCATACAGCTCCGGCCGTGACATCACCATAGAGGGAAGCAATCTCCAGAACATCGAGACCATCTCCATAAAGGGCAAGAAAGTCACGAGTTTCACCAGCCGCAGCAACGAGGCTATGGCCTTCGGAATTCCCGAGGGCATAGGTCCGGGCGTATATCGCCTCGTTCTCACCCTCGTGGACGGCTCCGAACTCACCTGGCCTGTTCCTTTCGAGATTACGGCTCCTTATACCGAGACCTTCATCTGGGAAGGCAGCGAGGATCTCTCCGGCTGGGGCAACTCCCCTTACCTCGGAACTCCTAACGCGTTCCAGGATGCGGGCATAGCCGAGGGCGACGTGATCAGGGTTTACTTCACCGCCTACAACGCCTGGTGGCAGTTCAAGAACCTTGCGGGCCACTGGGACGAGCTCTCCATCGCGGAACTTGACGGCGGAAGCACCGTGAACACCGACAACTTCGACACTTCTACCGGCTACTTCGCGTTCAATGTGACCGCGGACATCCTCGCCAAACTCACGGACCAGGATACCGGTTGGGGCGGTGCATACCAGTGCCAGGGCGAAGGCGTCATCATCACGGGCGTAAGTCTCGTCCACTACGGCGCGACCGAGAAGGTAGTCTGGGAAGGCTCCGAATATACCGGACCGGATTACAATAACAATCTCCAGATCGGTACCGAGGACGACTGGGTCAACGCGGGTCTGGAGGAAGGCTGCGAAATCAGACTTTACTTCACGGCGGAGTCCGAGACCGAGTGGCAGATCCAGCTCTTCGACGGCCACTGGAACGCTCTGAACGCTCTGAACCTTTCGGATGACGCTCCGAACCAGTTCAATGCCCAGAACTCTCCGGAGGCCATCTCCAAGGGCTATGTAAGCTTCAAGGCCACCGGCGAGATCTATACCGCACTCACTACGAAGGCTTGGTGGGGCTATGCGCTTATCTGTCAGGGTAAGGGCATCACCTTCACGAAATTCACCTTTATGTAGCATTTTACCCGGGGGAGGCTGACCCCTCCTCCGGGAACCAGACTCGAATCATTAAACGCTATGCTGATATGTTGACTTTCAGAAGACAGTTTGCCGCGTTCGCGCTGACGGCCCTCGCCGCCGCGGCGGTCTTTTCGTCCTGCAAAAAGGACGACCCCGAGAAGAAAGAGCGGGCGGCGGCCCCTGTCCTGCTCTCCTGCAGTCCCGCTAACGGGGCTACGGGTCTTACGGGCACGAGCCTCGATGTGGTCTTCACTTTCGACCAGAACGTGAAGAGCACTTCGGCGCAGTACGCGAAGATGAGCATAGACGGCGGGGCGCTCATCGGCAAGGTGAACGCCTATAATGCGGATGTCACCGTCTCGCTCTCTTCCCTGACTGCCGGCACGTCCTACACCCTCAGCATCCCCGAAGGCGTGATCAGCGGCTTCAAGGATAACGATGCCAAGGCCATCACCTACACTTTCTCGATGAAGGAGGAGGAAAAGCCCGACCCGGGCGAAGGCGACTATGACAGGAATCCCGCCGCATCCCTCACCAACCCTTCCGCCACGGAACAGGCACAGAAGCTCTACGCCTACCTGCTGAATAATTATGGGAAGAAGACCCTCAGCGGGGCTATGGGCGGAACCGCCTGGGAGACTGCCTACACCGACGCCATAGCGGCGGCCGCCGGCAAATACCCGGCCATCGTCGGCTTCGACTATCTCTTCCTCGACTGGCCGGCCAAGGCCTGGGACGGCTGCCCCGACTACGGCGAC
>CAVKLO010000100.1:0-6021 GCA_963656985.1 Bulleidia sp.
GTCTGACGATTTCCCGGAGCTTGCGGAGGTGCCGGATTGGCCGGAGGCCGACGAGTTTGAGGATTGGCCGGACTTGTCCGGACCTCCCGCAGCTCCGACGCTCTCGTCGTAGAGGGTCTTGTATTCGCAGAACGCCTGGCACAGACGCGTGGCGAGTCTTTCGCGCGACTCCCGGCTGCGCAGGGTCGTGAGGTCTTTCTGCGAGGAGATGAATCCGAGCTCGAGCAGCATCGCGGGCATAGTCGCGAGGCGCAGGACCGCGAAATTGTTCTGGTATATGCCGTTGCTCTTGCCGAACGGGCCTCCCTTCAGCTTCTCGTCCACGATCTGGGCGAAAAGCAGGCTCTGCTCGCGGTAGGCGTTGTGCATCAGATGCAGGAAGATGTCGGATTCGGGGTCGTTCGGGTCGAAGCCCTGATAGGTGGTGGTGTAGTCGTCTTCGAGCAGAATCACCTCATTCTCCCGCTTGCACACCTCCATATTATATGCATAGGTATTCTTGCTCTTGTCCGAGGGACCCAGAAGGTGCACGGAGTAGCCGTTTATCGAAGAGGAGCGGTCGGAAGCGTTTATGTGAACCGAGATGAAGACGTCCGCGTTCTTTTTAGTGGCGAACTTGGCCCTGTCTATCAGCGTGATATAAGTGTCGTCGCTGCGGGTCAGCAGCACTTTCACATCCGGGCAGGCCTTCTCTATATTCTCTTTCAGCCGTTTCGAGATGTCCAGAACGAAGGCTTTTTCCTGACTCTTGCCGTCCTTGCTGACAGCTCCCGGATCCTTGCCTCCGTGTCCGGGGTCGATCACTACGGTATGCAGTCCTGGAGCGCCGGAATTCTGGGCGCAGACCGCCGCTCCGCATACGGAAAGAAGCAGCGCGGCGAACGCGGCACGGAACTTGACAAGGTTCAAAATCATATCCGGTCTTGGTAAACTTGGAAAATAGTCTTACTTTTGTACCTTGCAAAAATAGTAAAAAACTTGCATTTAAGGTTTAAGAAATACGCAATATTGACATCGCTGCTGCTGCTTTCGCTCTGCACTATGCTCTACTCCCAGGACGACCGCCGGTCGCGGCGCAGGAGCGGCCGAGAGCGTGTTTCTGCAGAACTTATTGATTCTCTGAAGATTAAATCTCCCGTCGATGGTAAAACCCCGGCAAGCTCCGACTCTGAGGGACTTGGGTTCCCGATTGGCGGCGAAGCCGCAGCGGGAAAAGATTCTCCCGGCATCGGCGGAGGGGCAGATTCTCTCGGCATTGGCGGTGAAACCGCCGTGGGAATGGATTCTCTGACAGCGGGCGCGGCCTTCGCGGACAGCACTGCCTCACGCTCGGACTCGCTCGTCCGGGCCGATTCGCTCGCGCTTCTGGAGAAGAGTTCGCTCGATCTGCCGGCTTTTTCGGGCGCGAAGGACTCCATCGTGGAAGTGTTCAGCGATGGGCAGCGCAAGGTGTTCTACTACGGGGACGTGTCGGTGAAGTATCAGGGGATGGAGCTTACCGCTGATTATATGGAGTATGACCTTAACACGAACGACGTCTTCGCCAGAGGCACCTACGATGCCGAGAAGGACGAGTGGAAAGGGACTCCGAAGATGACCGTGGGCAAGGACGTCTATGAGATGGAGACCATCCGTTACAATTTCGGCTCGCGCAAGGCCCGCATCTATAATATGACCACTAACGAGCAGGAGGCCCTGCTGCACGGGAAGAACATAAAGATGATGAACGACCGCTCCATAAACATAAAGAACGGCCAGTACACCGTCTGCGACGCAGACCATCCGCATTATTACGTGGCTCTGTCCAGCGCCAAGGTGCAGCCCTCGAAGGGTGGAAACAAGATAATGTTCGGACCGGCCTGGCCGGTGTTCGAGGATGTGCCGCTGCCGCTCTGCATCCCGTTCGGCTTCGTGCCGAAGAAGCCGGAGAGGGCCACGGGTATGCTGATGCCCTCCTTCGGAGAGGAGACCTCCCGAGGTTTCTATATGAGGGACGCGGGAATGTACTTCGTCCTGGGACAGCACTTCGACCTCTCGCTCACAGGAGACATCTATTCTATGGGTTCCTGGGCGGTGAACCTCAATTCGCGCTACAAGGTGAACTACAAGTTCAACGGCAACCTGGGACTCACCTACTCCGTGGACCAGACCGGAGAAAAGGACAGCCCGGACTTCTTCCAGACGAAGAACTTCGCCCTGAAGTGGTCGCATTCCCAGGATTCCAAGGCTCATCCGGGGCAGACTTTCTCGGCTTCCGTGAATTTCTCCAGCCCGTCGAACAGCAAGTACAATTCGACCTCGGTGACAGAGGCTCTCCAGAACCAGATATCGTCCTCCATCTCCTTCGCGAGAAACTGGAACGGAAAATTCAACCTCTCCGTGAACGCCCTGCACAGCCAGAATTCGCGGGACAGCTCCTATTCCTTCACCCTGCCTAACGTGACCTTCTCGGTCAGCACCTTCTATCCGTTCAAAAGAAAAGTGCGCGTGGGCAAGGAGCGCATCTACGAGAAGATATCCTTCGGATACAACACAGCCCTGCAGAACAAAATCAATTTCAAGGCCTCCGAATTCGGCGAGGAAGGCTTCCTGAACCGCTTCCAGAACGGAATGCAGCATAACTTCAGCATCGGCCTGCCTTCGTTCTCGCTGCTGAAGTATCTGAATTTCAACCCTTCCGTCTCCTACGGACAGAACTGGTTCTTCAAGAAGTCCGCTTACGCGTACAATCCCGACACCGACAAGGTCGAGCAGCAGGAAGGAGACCAGTTCAGCTCGTTCGGAATCACCCAGACCTATTCCGGAAGCGTCGCTATGTCCACGCGTATCTATGGTATGTTCGATTTCGGCTCCTACCGCAGGATACAGGCCATACGGCACGTGATATCCCCTTCCCTGTCGTTGTCGTTCAGCCCCGAGAAGGGCACTTATGCGAACGGCTACCGAACGATGTACTATACGGACAAGAACGGGGACGAGAAGGAGTACCAGTACAATATCTACTCCGGACAGCTCTACGCCCCACCGGGAAAGGGGCGTTCCGCCACGGCGAGCCTCTCCGTAGGAAACAATTTCGAAGCCAAGGTGCGCGACTTCGCGGACACCTCGGGCACCGCCACCAAGAAAGTCAAGCTCATAGACCAGCTGAACTTCAGCACGGGCTATAATTTCCTCGCCGACTCGATGAAGATGAACACCGTGAGCGTGTCCGCATCCACTTCCATCTTCGGAAAGCTCAGCATCAGCGGAAGCGCCAACCTGGACCCTTACGCCATCGATGAGCAGGGCAAGCGGTATAACCGCTTCAATTTTCAGCAGGAAGGCTTCTCCCACCCTCTGCGCCTGACAAACGCCAGCCTGTCGATGTCCTATTCCCTTTCAGGAGAAGGCAGCAAGGAGGGGAACGACGGCGGGCAACCGAAGGGTTCTCCTTCCGATTATTATATAAGATATTACAACCATCCCGTAACCGGCGAGTACATCCCGGGGGGATGGCTCTACTACACGAACCCGAACGTCCCGTGGTCGGTGAATATGAGCTATTCGTTCAGCTACAGCAAGAGCTACTCGTACACGAACTCGGTGCTGGCCGTGAAGAACAAGTACACTCAGACGCTGAACCTCTCGGGCAATCTCAAGCTTACCCCTCGGATGAATCTCCAGGCCAACGCGAACTTCGACATAATGGCTCTGAAGATGACCACTACGCAGATAAGCGCCACCTACGACCTGCACTGCTTCAACATCTCCGTCTCCTGGGTGCCTACAGGAACCTGGCAGTCGTACAGCTTCCGCATTGCGGCTAACGCCTCGGCGCTGGCCGACCTGCTGAAATTCAAGAAAACGAGCAGCTACTGGGACAATTAGCGGGCCGGGGAGATTGCGGAATCGATTATTGTTCGTATATTTGCGGCGCACTTGTGGCTACAAGCCCATTTTATTATCTGGCGCGACCGTCCGGATGCGCTGAAACAGAATTACATACATTTATATCTATGCCACATACCCTCTACGAATTGGAGAAAATGACGCGTGAGCAGCTCGAAGAGATAGCAGCTCAGCATTCGGTAAAGAATATCAAGAAACTCCCCATCGAAAACCTCGCTTTCGCCATTCTGGACGCCGAGGCTCAGGAGGAATCTCTGAAGCCGATTCCGGATAAGCCTAAGACGCGCCGCGGCCGTCCGCCGAAGTCCGCCAAACAGGCGGAAGGCGGCAAATCCGCCGGTCAGGCTGAAGGTACCAAGGGAGGCAGACAGACGGAAGGCGGCAAACCTGGCCGTCCGGCAGGTGCCAAGAGCGAGCCGGCAAAGGCCCGTCAGAACACTGATGAGGTGAAAAGACAGGAGAGCGACAGCCCGAAACAGGAAGTGAGGGAGAACGCGCAGCAGCCTAAGCGGCGCGGCCGCAAGCCGGCAGCGGCAAAATCCGCCCTCTCCGAGATTCCGGTGAAGCCTCAGGAGAAAGTGCAGCCGGAGGCCGAGGCTCAGCAGACAGCTGAAACCCCTCAGACTTCAGCAAACGCACAGGCCGCCCCTGAGCAGCAGCCTCGCGGCAGAAGAGGCCGCAAGCCAAAGGCGCAGCAGACTCCGGCCGAAAATACGGAAAAGCCTGTAATCAAGCAGGAAGAAGCTCAGCTCTTCCCTGCTGAGGCGACAGGGCCGGCTGCAGAAGGCGCGGCGGAGGCGGAGACCGAAGTCCGCTCCGAGAACGGAGAGAACAGAAACGGGGAAAACCGGGAGCATCGCGGCGAGAAGCATTTCGAACAGCCGCGCAGACAGCCTAAGCCGGTTTACGAATTCGAAGGGACCATCGAGGCCACGGGCGTGCTGGAGATTATGCCGGACGGCTACGGATTCCTGCGCTCGTCGGACTATAACTATCTGAACTCCCCCGACGACATCTACGTGTCCCAGAACCAGATAAAATTCAACGCTCTCAAGGCCGGAGACACCGTCACCGGTGAAATCCGTCCGCCGAAGGAGGGTGACAAATACTTCCCTCTCGTCAGAATCAAATACATAAACGGCCGCACGCCGGAGTATATCCGCGACCGTGTACCGTTCGACTTCCTGACCCCGCTCTTCCCGGAGGAGAAATTCAATCTTCTGGGCCACGGACACCAGAGCGACATTTCCTGCCGCATCGTGGATATGTTCGCGCCTATCGGAAAGGGTCAGAGAGGTCTCATCGTAGCCCAGCCGAAGACCGGCAAGACTATGCTGCTCAAGTCTATAGCGAACGCCATTGCGGATAATCATCCCGAGGTTTACGAGATAGTGCTCCTCATCGACGAGCGTCCCGAGGAAGTCACCGATATGTCCCGCAGCGTGAAGGCCGAGGTGGTGGCGTCCACTTTCGACGAGCCGGCGGAGCGGCACGTGAAAGTGGCCAATATGGTGCTCGAAAAAGCCCGCAGACTTGTCGAATGCGGCCACGACGTGGTCATACTTCTCGACTCCATCACACGTCTCGCACGTGCGTACAACACCGTCCAGCCGGCTTCCGGCAAGGTTCTTTCCGGCGGCGTGGACGCCAATGCGCTCCAGAAGCCGAAGCGTTTCTTCGGGGCGGCCCGCAACATCGAGAACGGCGGTTCGCTCACCATCATCGCCACAGCCCTCACCGAGACCGGTTCGAAGATGGACGATGTGATTTTCGAGGAGTTCAAAGGCACAGGCAATATGGAGCTTCAGCTCGACCGCGCCCTGTCGAACAGGCGCATCTTCCCTTCCGTGAACGTGCTGCTCTCCGGAACGCGCCGCGATGACCTCCTGCTGCAGAAGGGAACCGCGAACCGCATCTGGATTCTTCGCAAGCTGCTTGCGGAAATGAACTCCATCGAGGCTATGAACTTTATGCTCCAGCTTATGGACGAGTACAAGACCAACGAGTCGCTTCTGGACAATATGTCCAAGGTGAGTCCCCGCGAGGCGAAGTACTATGATTAATTGACCCCCCCAGAGAAATGCGTTTCACTGACGATACCATAGTGGCGCCGGCTACCGTTCCCGGGACCGG
>CAVKLO010000101.1:0-5994 GCA_963656985.1 Bulleidia sp.
CTAAACCGACGTACGGGTCATTCCGTACCACGAGTTCGAATCTCGTCCTCTCCGCGCTACTTAAGATGGCGACTGTCAGCCGTAAGGCCTTGAGGTCGCCATCTTTCGTTTCCTGAACACCGGAGACGTCTGGCCGTTACGCAAGTGGGCCGGTACTGCCGGGCCGGTCAGATTTTCAGCTTGACTCCCATCTTCACGAAAAGCTGCGCCATCCAGATGCACAGCAGCGAGAAGAGGGCGCATTTGAGCACGCCTACCCAGCCGCTCAGCCACTGCGGAATCGAAGGCGACACCACAATCCACAAAACAAGGAAAATATACGGCATCATATAGACCGTCAGCGTCGCGGTCCCTGCCGGACGGAAAGGCGCGAACCAGCGCGTAATCCCGTGCTCCTCGAGCAGGCGCAGCAGTGTGTACAGAGCCACGGAAAGCGCTGTCACATAGAAGCACCACGGAAGAGTTCCGAGATTCTTCGAGGTGATCCACCACCGGTGCGAAAGAGTGCCCAGCGAAAGAAACGCGAAAGCCGCGACCAGACCCAACGCCGCCCGCTGCCACCCGGGACGGGAGCGAAGAGACATATCGCAGAGCGAGAGCAGCATACCGCCCATCGCCATCAGCGGCCCGGACCCCTCGCCGAGATGCAGGGCCCCCGCGAAATTCGTGATTATATTGTCCGGAGCGATGAGGGTCGAGCCGTCACGCAGCCCGCTTGTCACGGCATTCACCACCACCAGCGACAGCCAC
Source organism: Bulleidia sp. (assembly GCA_963656985.1). Taxonomy (GTDB): domain Bacteria; phylum Bacteroidota; class Bacteroidia; order Bacteroidales; family UBA932; genus Cryptobacteroides. The sequence goes on from CAVKLO010000101.1 coordinate 751, forward strand.
ACCAGCGGCAGCGCCAGCAGCCTCTTGCGGCAGAAGACATAGAGCGTTGCGCAGAAAAGGTACGCCCAGCCTATCAGCCCCAGAATCCCCCACCAGCTCGCGTGCAGCAGTCCTCCGTCCTTCGTGCGATAGGTCAGGGCGAGGAACACGAGGCAGGCCGCGCCGAGCGCGACCAATCCTTTTTTCCACCTGAAGTCCTTCGGGTACTGATTCCATATCAGGAAGAAGCCGAGGAGCATTATCAGATAATACACCGCCCGGCCGTAGCCCAATACGGGCGCGAAATTGCTTCCCCCATTCACGGTGAACACACCCATCACCAGCAGCGCGAAACTCCTGGATATGATGTGTCCCAGAGTGGATTCCCCGCTCAGTCCCTTGGCGTAGCGGCGCTCGATGGCATAGGGAATAGACATTCCCATCGCGAAGAGGAACATCGGGAACACGATGTCCGAGAGTCCCATCCCGTCCTCGTACGTCTCCGTATGGCACAGCCAATGCGGAACATCGAGTACAGTCCAGAATTCATTGACTGCCACCATAAGGAACATCGTCATCCCCCGCAGCATATCGATGGCGCCGTTGCGGCCGCCCGAGAAATCAGCATTCATTTTCTGCAAATCTTTTCCGCAAAGGTATAAAAATCCCCCCTGCCATCATCCGGCTGTTTTACAATATCGACAAAAAGAAATACCGATAAATGCCGTCACAACTCTATCCGATAGCTGAAACTCGGCATTATGGGAATGAGCGAGACTTTCTTCCACTCCTTCGTGTCGGGAGAGTAGGTGAGCATAAAAGGATTGTGCCGGTTGGTGAGATTATATACACCCAGATTGAGAGTCTGCTTGACGCGTCTTCCGGTGAAGCGGAAATATACCCCCGCGTCCCAACGGAAGAAAACAGGCAGTTCATAATTGTTCTGACTGCCGTAGAAATCGATGGTGACAGTCTGTGCGCCGTCCAGAAGCGAATAAGAAAAATGCGACTCCGAAACCGTTTCCCAATTGCCGGACTGGAGAATGACGGAAGACGTCAGACCGAAAGAGCTTTTCGCCCTGCGGACGATTAAGTAATCCGCAGAAGAGTTGAGCATATGACGTCTGTCGAATTTGGCGGGGAATCGTCTGCCGACATTGAGTTCATCGAACTGCCTGTCTGTCTTCGACAGCGTGTAGGACAGGTTCGCAGTAAGCCTGTCGTCGAAATAGTGCCCCGCGTAGGTGAACTCGATACCGTAGGAATTTCCTTCTCCGGAATATACGGTGCTCTCCCAGTCTGTCAGGGAGGCCGTGAACAGGGATTGTGCATTGGCGAAGTACAGGATTCCGTCCATCCGCTTGAAATAGCCTCCCAGAGTCAAGGCATTGTGCTTGTCGTCAAAGTAAGCTCCAAGATAGAACTGCCGTGCGGTCTGGGGCGCAATCTTGGCGGTGGACGGCACCATAAGGTCCAGCGACCATCCTACCGGCAGTCCTTCGAGAGTATGGTAAAACTGTACGAGGTTATCGTAAGTAAACTCGATTCCCGAATGACCGTCTCTTCTCCACGTGACAGAGGCGCTGAAGTCCGGTCTGGAATAGGAGTAATTCTCCCCGATGCTCTCCTTTTCTCCCTTGTCGAGAGATTGGCGGAACGAAAGACTTGCCTTGACAGGTCCCCCCTTGTCATATCCGGCCTGCAGGAAGACACTGTAGAGCCTGTTATTGAAAAGATTGTCCTGTACAGGATACTCGTACCCCTCACGGTAATTCTTTCCCTCGTAGCGGACACTCGACCCCGGATTGAAAGTCGCATATCTTGCCTTTATTCCCGCTTCCAGATTCAGGCCGGATCGCAATGTTATTCTTGCTGTTATTCTTCCGGCATATTCTTCCAGACTGTTCTTGATTCCGAAGGCATTCTCCACTTTCTGGAATATCTTGACCTGCTGCTGGGAAGAGTTGAACACGTTAGCGTAAAAGGCCGCCTCGACACAGAACGAGTCATTGACATTCCAGTTCCACGAAACGTTGCCGATTCTGTTTTCCCAGGACATTCCGTCCTGAACGGAATTATAGGCGAAATCATATTCGTCGATGCTTCTGAACAGTCCCGCTGAAATCCGGTGTCCTCCCGGCAGCGAAGCATCCATTCTGGCATACCAGTCATAAATGACAGAGGTAAACCCGCTTATGTTTTCCAGATATTTGTCGAACAGGGCGTACTCATATCGCAGAGGAGACCATCTGCCCCCTGCGGTAAATGAAAGCCTGTTCTTTATGACCGGGCCTCCGACCGACGCTCCGGTCATAAAGTTGCTCAGACTCCAGCTGCCACCCCAGCGGGAATAGTCTCCGGCTTTTGAGTTGAGGCGGATATGCGAAGATGTCAGATTCCCCTCTCCTCCGGAGAATCCCCCCACCTGAAAATCCATAGAGGAGATGAAGTCGTTGGGGACGACCGCTGCCAGTCCCAGCAGATGGCTCGACCCGTATATCGGAGTCCCATCGAGAGTGATGAGGTTACCCCCGAGATCCCCGCCCCTGACATAGTATGCGGACGTGCCGTCAGCACCTCCGGAAACCCCCGGCATCGACTGTACGGCTTTTATATAGTCGCTTTCGCCCATTGCCGAGACCTTGTGCCTGAAATCGTCAGCCTTTACGATTGTCCGGCCTACGGAACGTGCGGTTTTCACGCTTCTTACGATGGAAGCGTCCAGAGTGTCGGCCATCTCCTGTGCATAGACGATGCCGCCGTCAAAGACGGAGAACAATGCTATAATGAGTGTAAGCTTGTGCTTCATAGTGTATGCGATGTGTGTCTGAATGACAGTTCCGTCAATCCTTCTTGAATAAATCCGAGTGATAGTAGAATTCTTCCAGAGGGTCATATTCCGCGACGGATACTGCTCCGAAAATACCGAACCCGTTGCTGACATTGGTGGGCAGATTGTCCCGATTATAGAGAACATCCATTATGTTCCCGTCCTCTTCATTCAGCTTGCGCGTATAGGCCTCCTTCAGGAAAGAGTCGTATTCGTCGGATAAGACAAGGAATTCGTGCCTTGTGAGATTGAACGGGTTGCTATGCCCGATGTAACGCTTGCGGATGGGCGGACGAATGGCCCAGCTTTGCTGGTCATCATAGTCGAAATCCGAGACGATGAGAAAGGCTGTTTCCTCAAGTCTCATCTCATAATCCGCATTGACTCTGTTCGAATAGTTCTCAGGGTAGTCTATTCTCAAGACTTTCCTGTGCAGGGGATAATGCATAAATTTCCGTCTAAACAGCAATTCCGTACACCAGATGTAATTAGAGACGGTATTGTTTAAATACATTTCATCCCAGCCATCGAAATTATCGTCGATTATCTGATGCAGTCTGGACCGGATGTCGTTTAACTTTAAATAGTAGCATTCGAGGTCCCTGAAAACAAGGGTGCCGGTGTTGAAATTATCTGCATATTTGTTGTCTGTGGCCAGAAACTCACAGGTATATTCGTGTCCGGGCGTATAAGTGACGGACTCGTCTGCATTGCGCGGACTGCGTGACCAGACCCAGAGCTTGCAGGCCTTTTTATATGGCTCACCCGCAGCCGTCTGCAGCATTACACCGCCGCATTCATCAAGAACCTCCACCGTTACCGTTTTGCCGTCCTCCATAGCTGTATACTCGCTGTCTTTCATACCATAAAATGCGTTGCGGACTTTGATGCGGTCGGGAAATGTCGTTCGGGCGGTAATCACTTCATCGCCGACCTTGACGGCCAAGGAATACTCCCGGTTATATTCGACAGAGAAACCCTTTGATTCCCATTTCCCGTCGGAGACGTATTCGAAAACGTGCTCTCCCTTTTCGTCAGACACGGATACTCTGGCATCCGAGATAGGTGAAGGCTCAGTTTGAGATGGACTGCACGCGTAATGCAGTGTAAGGGATTGGGTAGAGGTCGTATCGACCAGCACGCAGTTGACCACCACCGGCAGATCCGCCATAGGGTCCATTATGACGGTCTCATAACAGGCCGCAGCCAGACAGGACGCCGCAGCCAGACAAGCAAGCGGTGACGAGGAACGCAAAGGTTCAAGTAAAATATTCATAAGCTGCGATGGTGACTGTCTATTAGAATGAAATGCTCTGAAGGACTCGCAGGCTCTCTCCGAGCGGAGTGTTGAGATAAACTGAAACCGTCATCTCGGCTCCGGCCCCGTCCGTAGCCTCATAATCGATGAAGAACGGAGCCTGGAGATTTATGTTGAAGCCGGAGTCGAGCGTCCATTCGTAAAACGTGTCATATTGGAACTCGTCTTTTATGGCGACTGTTCCGAAGTCCCGGCTTCCGGAGTGATTGAAAAAAACATCGGTCGTGACAGTCCCGGTTTTCCAGACGTTGACAGGCGAGGACAGTATCTTGTATCCCGATATGTCTGCCTGCACGAATGAGTTCAGGAGATAAGGATAGGCGGTGGAGGGGTTGACGCATATGCTGCCCGGGGTCGAGCTTTGAATTGTGATTCCTGTGCCGACGGTCCAGGATACGCTCATTCCGTCCTGGAGATTGGAGACCGCATAGTTCGCGATGCTTCCATCCCTTACATCTGTCGGGCCGGAGAATGCCGGCAGAGAGAAGCTTGCACCGTTCGGAGACCACTGGAGGCCGAGAAACTCCGGGACGGAATAGTATCGCACGGCACTTGTGTCGGCTTTGCTTGACGAAAAGACTGAATGAGTGTTTTCGGACTGGTCGCTGCACCAGGTTCTGGTGTACTGTTCTGATGTTCTTGTGTTCGTATCCGAAGGCCCACAAGCGGCTGTTACAGTGCCGTTGCTGTTCAGGAGTCTGCCGGCGGCCGCAAAATAACCGCCGTAATCCGACTGGATGAGATAGTGAACCTTTGCTTTACTTTCGATGTTCCGCGTATATGATTTCAGTTCGGTATCCGGCAGCTGATATCCGTCCCATAAGCGAGGATATACGCCACCATCCGCAGTTTTAACGGCGGGGCCGGTGATATAAACTAAAAGATTATCTCCGGTGGAAACCAAATCTCGTATGGCGAGAAACACAGAGCGCAGATTCGTCCGTGTTGCCGCGAATCGGATGTCCGTCTCCCCGTCACCGTCCAGGTCGGGATTTGTGTTTTTAAAGGTTCCGGTTGTGATATCATAGTAGTCATTGTCTGCGTTTGTCCCGTCAGCCATAAGAACGTAGATGTGGTCCGGGTTCACGTGATAATGATACTTGGCCAGAGTGAAGAC
>CAVKLO010000102.1:0-5984 GCA_963656985.1 Bulleidia sp.
AAAGCATCTGGACAAGGTACTCCGATAGAGGAGGCCCCCACGCGGCCTTGCGGCCAATCTTAAAGCGGCTCCGGAAAAGACCGGGGCCGCTTTGTCATTAAACCATCTTCTTTCCCACCGAGGCGACGAACTGTTTCAGGTAGAAAGGCTCGAAATAGGCGACATCCCGCAGGTTCTTCTTCTCCCACTCGGCCATCGCCGGGCGGAGCATAGAGGAAGCCTTGGGGCAGCATTGGACGAAGTCCGGACGGGAAGAATGTCCGCCGAGCGTGTCCCTGCATTTCAGCGCTCCGTCGCCGAGCAGCAGCACGCTGCCGCCGGCGTCGAGGTACTCAGCGAAACTGTCCGGGCCTATCACCTGAGGCTGCGTCGGAGTGAGCTGCTCGCCCTCGGGTGAAAAGACTGCCGTATAGACTTCCATCCGCCTCGCGTCGATCATCGGGATGATGTAGCGGCAGTCCGGCTGCACGAGTCCCTCATCGGCCGCCTGCGCGGCGAGAATGTCGAGCGTTCCCACCGCCAGCAGCGGGATTCCGGCTCCGAAGCACAGGCCTTTCGCGGTGGAGACTCCCACCCGCAGCCCGGTATAGGACCCCGGCCCCATACTGACGCAGACCGCGTCGCAGTCCTTCACGCTCCATCCCCGCGCATCGAGCAGCTCCTTGATGAACGGAGCGGTGAGAGCGGCCTGGCTGCGCGGCTGCCCGCTCTCGCGGTATGAAACTATGCGCCCGTCTTCCGCAAGTGCGGCAGAGCAGAGGGCGGTGGCTGTCTCTATGAGTATCAGTCTTGGCATAACTTGTCGATTTCTTTAAAACGGGGGCTTTTTGCAGCGGCAGCCGAAGCCCCGGAAGCCTTTCGCGGCAGCTTACGGAACTCTTAAGCCGCCTCGCTGCATCATCCTACACTGCCGCCGCCCCGTCCGCGAAGAGCTTCTTCAGATACGGGAACACGGCATCGGTGAAATCCTTAAGCCCCGAATACATAAAGGACGAGTCCAGAGTCTGCTCATCGACCAGTCCGAGGGAGCCGTTCAGCGTATCGAACAGCATAAGAGCGAGTCCCAGCAGCAGGGCGGTCTTCAGCAGGGCGAAGACCACACCCAGCAGGCGGTTCAGCCAGCCCAGCATCACGATTTTGATGACTCCTGTCAGCATCTTGCCCACCAGGAAGAGCAGCACGGCCGCGATGATGATTATAAGGGTGAAGCAGATGATTTTCAGTATTCTCCCGTCCACGTGCAGATAGGGAGCCGCCCACTCGCCCAGAGTCCCGCCGAAACGGTAGGCCAGCCAGGCCCCGATGATGATGGAGAGCAGGGCTGTCAGCTGCTCGACAAATCCCTTGCTGAGGCCCCTGAAGACCGCCGGGATGAAGCAGATGAGAAGAATGATGTCCGGGATGCTCATAATCGTTGACAAAAAGGTGAATAATCGCTATCTTTGCGGCTTAAATATAGTGCAAAAGTATTAAAAAAATATGAGTTTCAAAGAGTACAAGGGACTGGATCTGGTCGCGACGGGCACACAGATGCTCTCCGAGTGGAAAAAGCAGCGCGCGTTCGAGAGATCGCTGGAGTTGAGGGAAGGCGCACCGGAATTCATTTTCTTCGAGGGGCCTCCTTCCGCGAACGGTATGCCCGGCATCCATCACGTTATGGCCCGTTCCATAAAAGACTCCATCTGCCGCTACAAGACGCAGACCGGCTACAAGGTAAGCCGCCGCGCCGGCTGGGACACCCACGGCCTGCCTGTGGAGATCGGCGTGGAGAAGAAACTCGGAATCCATAAGGAAGACATCGGCAGCAGGATAAGCGTGGAGGAGTATAACCGCACCTGCCGCACCGAAGTTATGAAATATACCCGCGAGTGGGAGAATATGACGGACAGGATAGGCTACTGGGTGGATATGAAAGACCCTTACATCACCTATGACAACCGCTACATCGAGACCCTCTGGTACCTGCTCCGCAAGATTTACGACAAGGGACTGCTCTACAAGGGCTATTCCATCCAGCCGTATTCCCCTTCCGACGGCACGGGTCTGAGCTCCCACGAGCTTAACCAGCCGGGCTGCTACAAGGACGTGACCGACACTACGGCGACCTGCCAGTTCGAGGTGGTGGGCGAGCCGGACCTCTACTTCCTCGCCTGGACGACCACCCCCTGGACCCTCCCGTCGAACACCGCGCTCTGCGTAGGCCCGGACATCGACTACGTGAAAGTCCTCGCGGCTAACCCTTACTCCGGACGGCAGGCGACATACATCGTGGCCAAAGACCTGGTGGAGAGCGTCTTCGGCACCAAGATTCCTTACGAAGTCCTGCCAGGTACGATGAAAGGTGCGCAGCTCGAAGGAATGCGTTACCGCCAGCTCATCCCTTGGTTCAAGCCGCTCGAAGGCGATGCGTTCAGAGTGATCCTCGGCGACTACGTCTCCACGGAGGAAGGCACCGGCATCGTGCACATCGCTCCGACCTTCGGCGCGGACGACAAGAGAGTGGCGGAAGCCGCCGGCATTCCGCCGATGATGGTCCTCGACCGTGACCTCAAGCGTCAGGCCCAGGTGGACCGCGAGGGACGTTTCTTCCGTCTGGAAGACCTCGACCCCGATTATGTCAGCACGCACGTCGCTCCGAGTTACAGCGAGTTCGCCGGCCGATACGTGAAGAACGCCTTCGACGACACTCTTCCCAAGGACGCTCCGACCCTCGACATCGACCTCTGCGTGATGCTCAAGTCCGAGGGCAAGGCGTTCCGGATCCAGAAGCACGTGCACAGCTACCCTCACTCGTGGCGCACCGACAAGCCCGTACTCTACTTCCCGCTCGACGCGTGGTTCATCAGGACCACCGCCGTAAAAGACGAGATGGTCGCTCTGAATCGGCAGATCACCTGGAAGCCGGCCTCAACGGGCACCGGCCGTTTCGGCCAATGGCTGGAGAACATCCAGGACTGGAACCTGTCCCGCAGCCGCTTCTGGGGCACCCCGCTCCCGATCTGGCGCACGGAGGACGGCAAGGAGCAGATATGCATAGGCTCCGTCAGAGAGCTTTACGATGAGATGGACAAGGCTGTCGCCGCCGGCCTTATGGCGAGCAACAGCTTCCGCGACGCCGGTTTCGACCCGGCGGATATGTCGAAGGAGAATTACGACAGGATAGACCTCCACCGTCCTTATGTGGACAATATCGTTCTGGTTTCCGGGACCGGCAGGCCGATGCACAGGGAGTCCGACCTCATCGACGTGTGGTTCGACTCCGGGTCTATGCCTTATGCCCAGGAGGGCCTCAGAGGCAAGGACGGCGACAAGTTCGGCTGCACCGCCGACTTCATCGCCGAGGGTGTGGACCAGACACGCGGCTGGTTCTATACGCTCCACGCCATACATACTATGGTAAGCGGCACTCCGGCCTTCAGGACGGTGATTTCGAACGGCCTGGTCCTCGACAAGAACGGGGACAAGATGAGCAAGCGTCTGGGCAACGCCGTGGACCCTTTCCTGGAACTCGACAAGTTCGGTCCCGATGCCCTGCGCTGGTATATGCTGACGAACGCCCAGCCTTGGGACAATCTGCGTTTCGACGAGGCAGGCGTGGACGAGGTGCGCCGCAAATTCTTCGGAACTCTCTATAACACATACTCCTTCTTCGCTCTCTATGCGAATGTGGACGGTTTCGACCTTTCGTCCGCCTCCGTTCCGTATTCCGAGCGTCCGGAGATCGACCGCTGGATCATCTCCAGACTGAATTCTCTCGTGCGTGACGTGACGGCGGCCTATGAAGACTACGACATCACCACCGCCGGCCGTCTGATCCAGGACTTCATCTGCGACCACGTCTCGAACTGGTATGTGCGCCTGAACCGCAAACGCTTCTGGGGAGGAACATTGGACGCGGGCAAGCTCGCGGCCTATCAGACTCTGCACGAGGTTCTTGTGAAGACCGCCGTGCTCTCCGCCCCGATCGCGCCTTTCTATATGGACAGGCTCTGGAGAGACCTCACGGGCGGCGAGTCCGTGCATTTCACGCTGATGCCGGAATCCGACGCCGGGCTTATAGACTCCGACCTCGAAGAGAGGATGGAGCTTGCGCAGAAGGCTACTTCGATGGTGCTCGCGCTGCGCCGCAAGGTGAACATCAAGGTGCGCCAGCCGCTCTCGAAACTTGTCATTCCGGTGCTTTCGGACAAGCTGCGCATTCAGCTCGAAGCGGTCAAGTCCATCATACTGAATGAAGTGAACGTGAAGGAAGCGGAGTTCATCTCCGACACCGCCGGCATCATCACGAAGAAGATAAAGCCGAATTTCAAGACTCTCGGCAAGGTTTACGGCAAGCGGATGAAGGAGATCGCCGGCGCTTTCGCGCAGCTCGACCAGCAGACCATCGGCGTCATCCAGCTGGCTGAGTCGCAGTCCCGCGACTACGTGCTTCCGCTCCCGGGCGGTGACGTTCAGCTGCGTCCGGGCGACTATGAGATTTCCTCCGAGGATATGCCTGGCTGGCTCGTGACTTCCGAGGGGGCGCTCACCATAGCGCTCGACATCGAAGTCAGCGACGCCCTGCGCAGCGAAGGGGTCGCGCGCGAACTGGTGAATCGCATCCAGAACATCCGCAAGGACAGCGGATTCGATGTCACGGACAAGGTTTCCGTGGAGATATACGCTGACGGCGGGGACAGCGCCCTGATAGGCTCGGCCCTCCGCGATTTCGGAGATTATCTCGCTTCTCAGACGCTCGCGCACGGCATCGCTCTGAAGGGTCTCTCCGAGGCGGGAGAAGATGCTGTGGAAGTGGAATGGGACAGTCCGCTCAAGATAAAAGTGACAAGGATTTACTAAAACTTACATACTATGGCAGAAGATAACAGAACACGTTACAGCGATGAGGAACTGGCCGAATTCAAGGTCATCATCATCGATATGCTGGAGAAGGCGAAGGCGGAGTACAATACTCTGCGCGGTGCGGTTATGCGCACTTCGAGCAACGACACCGAGGATACCTCCCCTTCTTTCAAGACTGTGGAGGACGATGGAGCTAATCAGCTTTCCAAGGAAGAGTCCAGCCAGCTGGCCCAGAGGCAGTACAAGTTCATCCAGAATCTGGAGGCTGCGCTTGCCCGCATAGAGAACAAGACATACGGAATCTGCCGCGTCACGGGCAAGCTCATCCCTAAGGAGAGACTTCGTCTGGTGCCTCACGCCACTCTGACCGTCGAGGCCAAGGAGAAGCTTTCGAAGAAATAGTCTATGAAGCTTTCGACGGGGAAGAGGCTTGTGGTCCTGGCGGTGATTCTGGTAGTCATCGATCAGGCCATAAAGCTTGCCGTGAAGACGAATATGTCTCTGTATGACCATTTTTCAGTCTTCGGCAACTGGTTTCAGATATTCTTCATCGAAAACGAGGGGATGGCCTTCGGGATGAAGTTCGGGGGTGCGGTGGGCAAATTCCTGCTTTCCGCATTCCGCATATGCCTTTGCGGGGCGCTGGTGTGGTGGATTTCCTCGCTGTGCAAACAGAATAAGGCTGTAGCGGAGGGGACTTCGCAGGAGACGCGTGTGCCTACGGGGGTGCTCGTCGGGCTGACCCTCATCACCGCCGGAGCCTTCGGAAACATCATCGACTGTCTCTTCTACGGAATCATCTGGGACTACGCCCCGTTTATGTTCGGCAAGGTCGTGGATATGTTCTATTTCCCTATCATAAATACCGTATGGCCGTCCTGGATGCCTTTCATAGGCGGAACTCCTTTCACTTTCTTCGACCCGGTGTTCAATTTCGCGGACAGCTGCGTGACCGTGGGAGCCATCTATCTGCTCCTCTTCCAGTGGCGCTTCTTCTCGTCTTCTGACACTGAGGCGAAAAAGTCGAAGTAGCTTCTTGCGGAATCGGGAAATATTCATAACTTTGCACTCCCTTTTCCGGAGGGTTCCGAACGGGCTTCGTCCCTGTCTCCCTGTCGGGAACGGATGACATACTGGAGAGT
>CAVKLO010000103.1:0-5956 GCA_963656985.1 Bulleidia sp.
TAGAGCAACAGCCTTCTAAGCTGTGGGTCTTGGGTTCGAATCCCAACCGAATCACGACAGACGGCCATAAGGAAGCCTGCGAGGCAGACAGGGCCGGGGATAAGAAGGATGACCGAAAGGTCGGGTGCCGGGTAACGCTTTCGGGTTACCCGGCTTTCTTTTTTATGTGATAAAAGCGCCTAAGTGTTTTTCAGGGATCACCGTATCGTATCTATCCGAGCGTCCCCGTTCCGCCACTGCCGAAGACGTTCCGCCACAGAGATACTTTTCTTAAATTCTTTTACGCCGCAGCAAACCACTTTTGTGAAAAAAACGACAGGTATGCTGGTACATATTAACAGCGCGAAGTGCATCGGAATCGATGCCGTGCGCGTAACGGTGGAAGTGAACATAGTCCTCGGCATAGGAATACACCTGGTGGGGCTTGCGGACATTGCGGTGCGGGAAAGCCTATTGCGCACCATTACGGCTCTGGGAGCCTTGGGCTACCGGATTCCGGGAAGAAAAATAGTTATAAACCTTGCTCCCGCAGACCTGCATAAACAGGGGAGCGGCTATGACCTCCCGATAGCGGTGGGCATCATCGCCGCCTCCGAGCAGGAAAGCTTCCCTCTGCTCGAGGACTATCTCATAATGGGAGAGCTGGGTCTGGACAGTTCCGTCCGTTATATCCCCGGAGCACTTCCCATAGTCGATTTCGTCTCGTCTCTCGGCATCAAGAACTGCATCCTGCCGCTTTCCTCCGCTCTGGAGGCGGTCGAGTTCCGGAATCTGAACATCTACGGCGTGAAGACCCTGTCGGAAGTGGTGAAGATACTTTCCGGTAAAGAGGACTGCTCCGATCTGCTGGTACGAAACAGCCGGGAATTCCGGATGATTCAGCGCTCGCAGCACAGGAACCCCGTCAGGACAGGGGACGCCCCGATGGACTTTGCCGACATAGTGGGACAGGAAGAGGCTAAACGAGGTGCGGAAATCGCGGCCGCAGGCGGCCACAATCTCATTATGATAGGCCCTCCCGGTGCCGGGAAGAGTTCGCTGGCGAAGGCGATGTCCGGGATAATGCCGCCGATGACACGGGATGAAGCCATCGTCACGAGCAAGATCTACTCCATAGCCGGTGCAGGTCCCAAGGGTATCGGCCTGGAGAACAGGCGGCCTTTCCGCACACCTCATTACAGCGCATCGCTTGCGGCCATAATAGGCGGCGGAGCCGGAGACAACATCACCCCCGGGGAAGTGACGCTGGCCACGAACGGCATACTCTTTCTGGATGAGTTCGGGCAGATGCCCAAGAGTGTGGTGGAAGCCCTGCGCGGACCGCTTGAAGACCGGAAGGTCACTATTTCGCGCTTGCGCGCCAAGGTCGAATACCCCGCGTCATTTATGCTCGTGGCGGCCTCCAACCCTTGTCCCTGCGGGTATTATGGGGAGGACGGGAGGTGTACCTGCACACCGTCGCAGCGACGCAATTACCTCTCCCGTCTTTCCGGCCCCATTCTGGACCGTATCGATCTCCACGTGCGGATCAGACCGGTGGAGAGCAGCCGGATGATGGATGCCCGCAAGGCTGAAAGCAGTGCGGCGGTCGCGGAGCGGGTCCTCAAGGCCAGGATAGCCCAGAAACTGCGTTTCGCCGAAGAAACCGTCCACTGCAACGCCGAGATGGACAAGCACTTGATAGAGAAATACTGCCCGCTTTCAGATGCCTGCAGGGACGCTCTGGGGAAGATTCTCAGCAGTATGAATCTCTCGATGAGGGCTTTCCTGAGAATCATCAGGGTGGCCCGTACCATCGCGGATATCGATGGCAGCGATGAGATTCTCGTGCGTCACATCAGCGAGGCGGCCGCATTCCGCTTTCTGGACCGCCAGGAGTGAGCGGGGCGGTCTTCTTGGTGATTCTCAAAAAAAACTTGGTGGTTTCCCGGTGAGATAAAACAGCTCACCGGTCTTCCCAGCTGAGGGCGCGGGAGCCATCGGGGAGGACTGAGATGCTCACGCGGAGGGTCTCCTCCGGGAGAAGCTCCTCTATGTTCTCGGGCCATTCCATAAGGCAGAGAGCACCGCTGTCGATATAGTCATAGAAGCCGATGTCCAGTGCCTCGGCGAGCCGGTTTATGCGATAGAAGTCGAAATGGAACACAGGCTCCCCGTCAGGAAGCCGGTATTCGTTCACGATGGAGAAAGTCGGGGAACTGACAGCATCGCCGTCCACGCCCAGCGTGCGGCAGACGGCCGTAATGAAAGTGGTTTTGCCCGCGCCCATCGGGGCATAGAACGCAATCAGCTTGCGCCCCCGCGTCTCTTCCAGAAACTGCCCGGCAGCGCTGTCGATACTCTCGAGGGCCGCGATGTGAATGGAATGTCTCATTTTCTCAAAACAGCGTCTAAATGAACACCTTTGCCGCCAATACGATGCCGCAGACGACCACCACGATCCCGAAAACCCGGTTCAGCGTCACCAGCAGCCTGAAAGGGAAACGGTATCCCAGCTTGTTCACGGCATAGGAAAACAGGTACCAGTATGAAACGGATCCGAAGAATACGGAGACGAGAGTCAGAACCCTCAGAAACAGAGGTATTTCTGACATATCCATACGGAAGAACGCGAAAAGTCCCAGCATAATGGCAAGCGCTCCGGGATTCGTGAGGCACATCATCATCGCCTTTACGAAATTCAGCGGGTCGTAGCTGTGCCCGCGTTCTTTCGTCTCCCGTATACGGCTGAAAAACATAATCATACCTATGCCTATCAGAATGATTCCGCCTATAAGCTGGATGGAGACGGTGTTCTTTTCGATGAACTGCCCGGCGGTATATAGGGCGAGGCCCGAGATGCAGGCGAATATGCAGTCGGCGATGCTGCAGCCCAGCCCGCAGGAGAAACCGGCTTTACGTCCTTCCGTGAGAGTCTTCTGTATGACGAGCATAGCCACCGGCCCCAGCGGAATCGCGGCGCATATGCCTATCAGAAAGCCTTTCAGCAAGTATGTAAAATCTAAGAGCATACCCAGGACCCCGGTCAGGTTTGCGACAAACGGCTTTATTTCACGATTCCCGCCTTTTCTCCGGTCATACGTTCTATGAAGCACTCGAGAGTATTCTCCATAAGCATCGCAATGGTCATCGGGCCGACGCCTCCCGGAACCGGAGTAATCCATCCGGCGACTTCGCGGGCCGCTTCGAAATCCACGTCTCCGTGAAGCTTCCCGTCCTCGCCCCGAGTGGTTCCGACATCGATCACTACGGCGCCCGGCTTGATCATATCAGCCGTAATCATTCCCGGCCGGCCTACTGCCGAAACCAGTATGTCGGCTTCGCGGGTGACCGCCCCCAGATCCGCACTGCGCGAATGGGCTATGGTGACGGTGGCGTTCCTGTCCAGAAGAAGCTTGGCGACAGGCTTCCCGACGATATTGCTCCGGCCCACCACTACGGCTCTCTTGCCGCTTATTTCTATCCCGCTTTCATCCAGCAGACGCATAATGCCCTTAGGCGTGCAGGGCTTCATATTCTTGCCTCCCATCCACAGATGGGCCACATTCATAGGGTGGAAGCCGTCCACGTCCTTTTCGTAGGAGACCGCCTCTATGACCTTCTCTTCATCGATGCCCCGGGGAAGAGGCAGCTGGACGAGAATGCCGTCCACGTCCCTGTTCTCGTTGAGGCTCTTGATGGCATCCAGAACCTCCTGTTCGGAAGCGGTTTCCGGAAGTTCCACCTGCAGATTGTGAATCCCGAGATACTCGGCTGCGGCGACTTTGCTGTGGACATAAGAACAGCTCGCCGGGTCACTGCCCACGATGACTACCGCGAGAGCGGGCCTCTGCCCGTAAATAGCCTCGAGTTCCTGAACACGAACCCGTATGCCTTCCTTTATAGAGGCGGAAATCGCCTTTCCATCCAGAATCTTTGCCATAGAATGCAAAGATAATCATTCCGAGACAATCCCGAGCAGATTTTATCCGGAGATTTATTCTGACTGTATGTCAATGTCCGTCAGAAAGCCGTTCAGACGCATCTGCGTGGTTTTCCCCCTGCTCCAGATCACGGTAGCGCCGCTACTGTCGGCCGGACTGAGCGCAAGATACATCTGTGTCCCGTGCATAGCGGCCACACGCCGCGAATACGGCGTCATCCCTCCGATGGAGCTTACTCTTTCGCACCTGCCGTTCAGGATCTCAGTGCCGGAATCACCGTCGGAGCCGTACAGATAGACATTATTCTCCCCGTCCAGCACGAAGCGGTATTCCCCTTCCGCAGAAGCTTTGACCCCCGAATAGGACCACACGCAGGTCTGCGGGGGATTTCTGTCGGCCTGCAGGAAAGCGATTCCGCCTATCGCAAGTATTTCCTGACCGCTCTTTATCAGACATATCCCTTTCATCTTGGGGTTGGCGGCCTTCTGGACTATATTCTGCCGTTTACCTATCGTCATCTTCAGTCCGCGGCCCGCCGCAGTGCTGACCACGCATAGCTCGTCCCCGAAGAATCTCGCATCCAGAAGCTCCTCGTCGTAAAGATAGATCTGGCTTTCCACCAGATTCTGCACAGAATACCAGACCCTCTCGGAACCTGTCCCCCTGCTGTAGTGGAAGCAGACTTTCCCCTCATTCTCATATAGGGCCCCGCTCTGCCTGTCGGGATAGTCCCGGAAAGATTTCAGCACTATCCCCGCGTCTTTGTCCAGAAGAACCTTCCCGTCCTGGCGCAGCAGAAAGCCTTTGCCGTCCCGTCGCTGGGAAAGAGTGTACAGATGTCCGTCCAGAGGCAGAATGCCGCGCAGATATTCCCTTCCTTCGAAGGTGAAGAGTCTTTCCCCGTCCCGCGAAATATAGGTACCCACCCCGTCGCTGTACTCCGTGTACAGATGTCCGTCCACCAGATGATGCATATCCGGATCCAGACTGGCTTTTCCGTCCGCTCCGGCGGGAATCTCCAGTATTCTGACCCCTCCGCGCAGCAGCAGTATCTTTCCGCTGACCTGTCCGAAGGCCGTATCTCTCTGCCAGTCATAATCTTCAGGGAATTCCACTGCACTCACCAGCACTGTAGTGTCTGCAGCAGGCGGTGGGATGACCGCCGTAGAGTCGGTGCTCCCGCTATGCCCGCCGCCCTCGCCCAGCACGGCGTTCCGGCTTACGTTCGGGTTAAGGCTGAAATACTCGGGTGTGCAGGCGAGTGCGACAAGCAGCATCGCGAAAGAAGTGAAAGCTGTTTTCATAGTTTTAGAAGTAGTTTTGTGTTCATACGCAAAGCTAAGCATATAAACAGAAAAACGGGCCTGCCCGCAGGGCCGCCCGAGGAGTGTTTCGTCACAAATATACTTTATTTAAACGAAAGGACTAAATCTTGAATCTCAGACCGACTTCCAGATTCATCATAAACGGTTTCTGAGTCCTCACGCTGCGTGGCTGTCCGCAGTCGAAGTAGTAGCGTGCGCTCGGATCGACATACAGATTCAGATAGTCGTTCAGCATAAACTCGAATCCGAGGCCCAGAGCGGAGGAAAACTGGATGCCGGGAACGGACTCGGAATAGTTTATGGCCGGCTGGCCGTGAATCCGGTACTTGTTCACCAAGCCCTTTTCCACGCCCACGCCGCCGAAAGCATAGAAACTCACCTTGTTGCTTTCCAGAATGTCGTAATAGACGTTTACCGGGATACCGATGTAGTGGAGGTTATTCGTGATGTCCGCTGTGACGCTCTTCGTAATCCTGCCTCCGGTCACTTCGGTATAGGTTCCTGTAAATGAGCGTGAAAGCAAGCTATAGCTGAGAGCTGCGCTCACCGACCACTTCTGAGCGAAACGGTATTTGGCTCCTACGCCGAACGACAGCGGAATCCCGTAGGTGGAGATGCTCGTCCCGTCATTCACTCCGGTTTTCGAAGGGACTCCCGAAGATGAGGAGGCCATATGGCCGGAAGGCTTGCGCGAACTCTCGTTACTCG
>CAVKLO010000104.1:0-2609 GCA_963656985.1 Bulleidia sp.
CCTCGAAGGAGTGTCCCATCGCTTCGTGCAGCAGTATGCCGGAGGCTCCGGCTCCCATCACGACGCTCATTCTGCCTCCTTTCGGGCGGCGGGCTTCGAAGCTCGCGTCCACACCCTCGACTGCCTCGCTGATGAGAGCTTCGACGAGGGCGTCGTCTATCATTTCGGCACCCTTGCTGAAACTTCTGGACGAGGTTCCCGTCTCGCGCCTGTCGCCTCTGCGGAAAACCGCCGAAACGGAGATGCTCCCCATAGGGTGCGTGTCGTATTTAAGTTCCTCGAAGGAATTGAACATCAGAAGATCGCGCATCTGCGAGGAGAAAACCACCATCACTTTCTCCGTGGAGCTCTCGCGGGCACGGATGCCCCGGTCGATCCTCTCCAGGATGCTCAGCATCCGCGACTGGGCGCATTCGCGCCAATCCCGCTTTACCGGGTAGCGGTCGGCTGCGGGGTTCGGGGTGCCGAAATACCGGCAGGCGGGAGAGACCTGCCTGTCCGGGAGCGGGGAGCTGCACGCCGGAGAAAACGGGCCGGGGGAACTGCACGCCCCAGATGCCGGGCCTGCTTTTAGGGTTACGCCCCGGCTGATGCTCGCCGCGGCTTTCGCCGCTTCCAGCATCGAGGGCATATCCGTGCTCTCGGAGTAGGCGTAGCCGGTCTTGTCGCCTTTCAGCACTCTTATGCCGACCCCGAAGTCCACCAGAGTCCCTCCGGAGGAGACGCTTCCGTCCCTGAGTACCAGCGAGTTCTGGAAGGTGTTCTCGAAAAATAGGTCGCAGTAGTCTCCGCCGCTGCGCATCCCTTCGCCCACCAGCTCTTCCAGCTGCCGGGTCGTTACCGAGAATATGTCGAAGTAATATTGTCTGTCTTTTATCATCGTTATGTTTTTTGCGCTGTGGGGTTTGGCTTTGTTTCTTTGCGCTTTTGTATTTGCGTGCTCGGGCCGCCCTTTCTGTCCCGGTCAATAGCTGTCGTCTTCAGGGTAGGCCATACTCCAGATCAGCGCGAATTTGTCAGTGTCCTTTATCATCGTGCTGCCGTCCGTCCCTTCCGCCACCACCTTGAACGGGGGCTTGGAATTGTCAGCGAGAATCCAGCGGTCGCACAGATGCCTGTAGTCGTGGAAGAAATACTCCAGACCCTTGCTGTATCGCCTCCGTATGGTCTCCTCGGGGATGTCGTGCCCTCCGGTGGAGACTCTGTCCCGGACCCTCTGTATGGCAAGTTCCGGCGAGTTCAGCCAGAGATAGATGACTGTGACGCTGTAGCCGTTGTCCTGGGCTTCGGAGACCATCTTCAGCAGGGACCGCGTCGCAAGCGTGGTCTCTATGCCGAAATCCAGACGGTGCCCGAACATAAACCTTATCTTCATCAGCATATATCTGCTGGCTGAAATGGAGGCCGCGGACGGGTCGAAGGGCGAGAGACTTTTCGCGAACTCGTCGGAATTCACGAATTCGTGGCAGTTAAGCATTTCGGGCAGAATGGAATAGGAGGCGGTAGTCTTGCCCGCCCCGTTGCATCCGGATATGATGAACAGCCTAGGCATCGCAGTTCTGTCTGTCCGATCCGCTCACGCCGTAGCCGAAGAGGGCGAAGTCGCCCAGGCACGGGTCTTCCGGGAACACTTCGCGCAGCCGTCCCGTTATCTCCAGAGCGGTGTTAAGGTCTTTCTGACGTCTTGCGGTAAGGCCCAGCTCCAACGCCCACCTGTGGACGTGGACGTCCAGAGGTATCACGAGGGCTTTTCTGTCGCTGTGTTTCCACACTCCCAGATCCACTTTCCCGTCGTCGCGGACCATCCATCGGCGCAGGAGATTTATCTTTTTGTCCGGGGCCCTGGGGTCTTCCTTGCTGCCGAATATCGTGGTCCTGAACTCTTTCCGGTCCAGCCCCTCCAGGCTGTCGTGCCAGCTGTACCACTCTCGCAGGCGCCGGCAGATGCGGGCGGCTTCAGACCATTTCACGGTCCTGTGCAGCGACTCTCCGTCATTTCTCCAGTCTCCCGCCATCACGTAGGCCTCCGGCCTCCAATCCATCTCTTCGAAGAGCCTTTCGCAGTCGCGGACTATCAGGGCGCGTCTGCCCCAGGCCAGATGCGCGGCGAACACCGCCGCAATCTCCACATCCCGGAGTGTGGCCTCGCCCTCCTCCATCTTGAGGGCGAATTTGCGGGGAAAGATTATGGGGTCTTCCGTAAAATACCTCATATCATTATATTTCTCCGCCCATCCGATAAGCTTTTCTCTCGTCTTCGCGTCCATAGCCTTTCCTTTTTCCCGTTTCCACAAATATAAGGCTAATTCCGAATAATTGCCAATTTGTTTTTTCATCATCGACGGCCACGAAAAAACGTTTTACCTTATCCCTTCGATGTATAAAAGTACATCGAAGGCCACGTTTTTACCCATTTTCGTGGCCTCCGATGCACTTGATAATTCAGGAATCGCTATACCTTCTCCATCAGGGAGAAAATCCTTTCGCGGACTTCCTCGATGGAGCCTGTGCCGTCAGTCTCGCGGTATTTGCCCTCTTTCCGGTAGTAGTCGACGAGCGGCTCGGTCTGGCGATGGTAGGTGTCTATCCGGTTCCGGATGGTGCCCGGG
>CAVKLO010000104.1:2619-5956 GCA_963656985.1 Bulleidia sp.
GTGCCCGGGTCGGCATCGTCGGCGCGGCCCTCGATGGCGGCCCTGTGCGCGATGCGCTCGAATATCATCTCGTCAGGAATCATTATGCTCACGATGGAGCTGACTTCCTCGCCCTTGCGCGAAAGGATTCCGTCGAGCGCTTCAGCCTGTGCAAGAGTGCGCGGGAAGCCGTCCAGAAGGAAGCCGTCCACGTCCTTGACGCTGTCGAATTCGGACTCTATCATACCCTCGACCACCTCATCCGGGACAAGCGAACCCGCCTCGATGAGAGCCTTGGCCTTCAGGCCGAGTTCGCTGCCGGCACTTATTTCCTTGCGCAGGAGCGCGCCTGTGGAGATGTGGCGGAGACGGTATTTTTCCGCCAGCGCTGCGGCCTGGGTGCCCTTCCCGGCTCCCGGAGGCCCGAAAAGAATGTAATATTTCATACTGTGAAAGTGGTTAGATTCAGTCCGTTACCGCGTAGATGTCCGGAAGGTTGCGCCCCAGCTCGTTGTAGTCGAGTCCGTAGCCTACGATGAACTTGTTCGGAATCTTCTTTCCGATGTAGTCGATCCTGTAGTCCTTCTTATAGACATCCGGCTTGAGGAGCATAGTGCAGATCCTGACATCTTTAGCCCCCTTGTTCAGAAGATGCTCGCGCAGAGCCATCAGGGTGTTTCCCGTGTCCACGATGTCCTCCATAAGGATGACGGTGCGTCCGGTCACGTCGGCAGTCAGGCCGAGAGGAATCAGAACCGTACCGGTACTTGTGGTGCCCTGATAGGAGCTGACCTTGATGGAAACGAGTTCTGCGGGGAAGTTCACTCTTTTCATAAGAGCGGCCGTGAACATAATGGCTCCGTTAAGTACGCAGAGGAATACGGGGACTTCCCCACAATCCTTGAAATCTGCGATAAGCTGACCGGCAACGCCGTCGATGACTTTCTCTATCTCCTCATTCGAAAGATACTTGCGGAAAGTCTTGTCGCAAACGGTAATGGTATCGTTCATTTTATGCGGTATTAAAAGAAGCGCAAATTTAGTGATTTTTTATCATTACACGTCACTTGGTGATTCCTAAAAAAAAACAAACGCAACCTGCAGCATTTTTTTACGCGTTATAAAAAACGGATCCGAGATGTCGCTTTTATATCTTTCTTGAATGAATATACTTTTTTTCATCCTACCTTGCCGGCGATGTCGTGATGAAAAACTTGTTTATCGGGAACCGCTGAACTTATTCGCTATGGAAAACCTGATTCTGTTTCTCGCCCTCGGGGCGCTGCTGTCTTCATCTCCCGAAGTCTCCGGAAGACCCGGCTCCGGAAGCGCCGCCGTGCCTTCATCGCGGGAAGCTTCCCCAGTGCCCGATTTCGAGAGCGCGGTCCTGTTTCTTAGCGGCGCAAGCTCTATGGAGGAGCTTGATGAATCGGAAGTGGAACGCTATGAGAGGCTCGCCTCCTCGCCTCTGCCTCTGAACACCGCCTCAGCCGCACGTCTGAAATCCAGCGGGCTGTTCTCGGCCTACCAGATTGCCGTACTGCTGGATGCGAGGCAGAGTGAAGGCCCCATCTTGTCCCTGAGCGAACTCGCGCTGCTCGACGGATTCTCCGATGCTTTCGTCCGGGCGCTCGGAAGATTCATAACCCTCGATACGGACATCGGCCTCGCCGGCGGAAAGAAAAAGTCCGTGCAGCAGAGTCTCACGCTCGGCGGGACACTCAAGGAAGCGGGCGGAGCGAATTCCTTCAGCGGGCGTTTCAAGTACCTCTGCTCGAGGGACGGACGCTGGGAGGCGGGCGTCCGCAACCGTTCCGCCGGTCTTGCGCTTTACGGCCGCCGCCATCTCTCCAAACTCATTCTGGGCGATTTCAACGCCCGTTTCGGCCAGGGGCTTGCGATGTGGAGCGGCTTTTCACTGAGCGGGCTTTCGGCGACGGTGTCCCGAAATCCGACCGGCCTTTCTCCCTCGCATTCCTACAGCTCCGATTATTCGCTCCGCGGCGCAGCTGCGGAGTGGACTTTCAGCCGGCGGGCACGCCTGTGTGCGGCTGCTTTCGTCCGGGACGGGAAGGCGGTTCCGGTAGCGAATTTCTCGCGCATCTCTCCGAAAGGGGAGTGGGGCGTAACGGTTCTCGGCACGGGGCTGATATCGACGGACCTGCGCCGCTCCGCCGGGAAGTTTGACTTTTTCTGCGAGGCCGGATATGATTTCGGGGCCATCCGCCGGGGTGCCGACACGGCCTCCGGGTCCGGTCACTCAGAATCTCCGAACGCCACCACGGCCTTCCGGAGCATCTCTTTCCCATCTCCGGCACTCCTCGCCGGCATAGTCTGGAACCCGCGCTACGCTACATCCGTCTCGCTGCTTCTGCGGCATTATCCTTCGGACTTCGAGGGAACTTATTCAGGTTCAGTGCGTTCCTCTACTAAGGTCAGAGACGAGACCGGCCTGATTCTGTCGTTTCGCAGCAGCAGCCTGACGCTCGCCGCAGAAGCCTTCAGACGGCCGGAGTCAGGCTATTCGCAGTGCCGGCTCCTCGCCCTGTACACTACGGCCTCCGAGGGGCCCTGGGGCTGCTCACTGCGTCTTGCCCAGCGTCTGCGGGCAGAGCTGAACTCCGCCTCTTCCGAAGATACCGGCGGCGGAAACTCTTTTTCAAGCCTTTTCGGCTCCGGCGGCTCCCTGCGCAGCGATCTTCGCGCCGACCTCTCGTACGCGCCGAACGCATTTTCTCTGGCACTTCGTGCCAATGCCTTGCTCTATAGGGCCCCGGCCTGGCTGGGCTATTCGGAGCTTGCGTACAGGGGAAGCGGCGGGAGGCTGAAATGCTCCGCCTTCGCACGATTCACGGCCTTCAATGTGAGAAATTGGGATGACCGCATATACGCTTACGAGCACGATGCCCAGGGTTATTTTACCGTCCCGGCCTATTATGGCCGGGGCTACGCACTTTCCTTCTATGCTAATCTGAAATACAGGCCTTTCTTCCGGGGCGTGAGCCTGAGCCTGCGCTGCTCCTATCTACGGCGCAGTGTGGGCGGTGTTCCTGTCCCGGACACCCTCACTCTCCGCCTCCAGACAGCGGTCGACATATGACCCCCCCCCGGCTCCGTCCGCTGACTCTGACTTGTCCTGACTGACTTGTCCTGACATGAGTTTACAGAAGAAAGGTCTTAAGTGTAAACTAAAAACAGGACAAAATGGAAACAGAAGTAAGAAGGTACAATGATGCGCAGAAGCTGCAAATCATTGAAGAGTACATAAACTCTGAAGAGTCAATGGAAACATTCCAGGCAAAATATGGGATGGGGCATTGCACAATATCAAGATGGATGACTAAATTTGGACTTTCAA
>CAVKLO010000105.1:0-5941 GCA_963656985.1 Bulleidia sp.
CTTCTGCCGGCAGGCCGGCATTTATGTTCAGAACGCGGCGGGCTGCAATGCCGGAGGTGTGATGAATTATGTGTTTTCCGCGCTTTACGGAGTCGCGGCGCGCAAGGGCATAAATCTGCAGGGTCAGACCATCGGCATCATCGGAGTGGGCAATGTCGGCCGCCGTGTCGAGTCGATGGCGCTTTCTCTGGGCTTCAGCGTGCTGAAAAACGACCCGCCGAGGGCTGCGGCAGAAGGCTCCTCCTGCTTCTGCTCTCTGGACGAACTGCTCGTAAGATCCGATATTGTCACGATGCACGTGCCTCTGAATGACAGCACCCGGGGTATGGCGGATGCGGGTTTTTTCGAGAAGATGCGAGAGAATTCCGTCTTCATAAACGCCGCACGCGGAGAAGTGGTAGTGGACGAGGCCCTGAAAAACGCCATACCGAAGTTTGCCGCCGTGGTCATAGATACCTGGAATAACGAGCCTTATCCTGACCAGGAGCTTATAGGAATGGTCGATATCGCCACTCCCCACATCGCCGGCTATTCCTATCAGGGCAAGCAGAACGGGACTACCGCCGCCGTGCGTTCAGTAGCCCGTTTCTTCAAGATAGAGCCGCTTTACGATTTCTTCCCGAGCGCGGCTCTGAAGGAACTCGAAGCCGTTAAGCTCGATTTCCGGGGCAAGAGCCAGGGGGAAGTAGCGTCTATGATGCAGTATAACTATCCCGTATTCACGGACGATTTCCTCTTCCGGAGCGCTCCCGACCAGTTCGACAGGCTTAGGGCGGAGTACCAGTACCGCCGGGAGTTTTTCATAGACTGAGGCGGAGCTGTGCTGCCTGCAATCTGCTCCACGCAAGCCGTCCGACCGGCGGAGAATGAACACTGAAACTGATTATAACCAATTATATCGCCCTATGCTTAAATCAGATGACATCAGACAGATAGAGAATTACGGTTCTTCTGTCGAAAAAGTTTCCGCTCAGATAGAGCGTTTTGCCAAAGGTTTCCCTTGGCTCGGGATTGTCGCTCCCGCGACCCCCGGCCACGGCGTGCAGTGCCTGAGCGAGGCTGAAATGGACGAGGCCGTCGCGTATGCCGAGACTGCCGAGGTAGCCGGACGCTGCAAGTTTGTGCCCGCTTCCGGAGCCGCGTCCCGGATGTTCAAGGATATCTTCGCCGGACTTCAGACTCCTAACGATGCGGTACGCACTCTGGCGGAGAACATCTCCCGCTTCGCTTTCTACACTCCGGAGCTTTTCGGCCCGGAGGCTGATCCCGCAGCCGTCCTGCTTTCTCCGGAAGGTCTTGACTATGGCTCCAAGCCCAAGGGAGTCCTGAAATTCCACCGCTATCCCGACGGGGAGGTGCGCACGGCTCTCGCCGAGCATCTTGTGGAGGGGCAGGCCTATATGCGCAACGCGGACGGCAGCGTGAATCTGCACCTGACCATCTCCGAAGACCACCGGAGTCTCTTCGAGGCGGCGCTGGAGGAAGTGAAGCGCAGTTACGAGGAGCGTTACGGGGTCAAGTACGAAGTGGCCTTCTCTTATCAGAGCAAGTCCACCGACACCATAGCCGTCACCCCGGAGGGCCGTCCGTTCCGCAAGGAAGACGGGACTCTGCTCTTCCGCCCGGGCGGTCACGGAGCTCTGATACATAATCTGAATTCCGTCCCGCAGGAGCTGGTCACGATAAAGAACATAGACAACGTGGCTGTGGAGCGTCTTCTGCCTCTTACCGCCCGTTACAAGAAGGTCCTGATCGGCCGGGCTCTTGAGCTGCGCGACATAATCTTCGGCTATCTGAGGGATCTGGACATAGCTTCCGGAGCCGTGGTGAGTCCCCAGCAGCCGTATCCGTATATCCCGGGCATAAACAGCCCCGAGGAGGATTACTGCGCTACCGCCGAGTGTCAGGACCTGTGCCGTGAGATAGAGCAGTTCCTGCTTGACGAACTCTGCGTCTCCATCCCTAAGTCAGGGAACTGCAGGGACAGGGTCCGTGCCATACGTTCCAAACTGAACCGTCCGATACGCGTCTGCGGTATGGTCCGAAATCAGGGCGAGCCGGGAGGGGGGCCTTTCATCGTAAAAGCCGCGGATGGGAGCACCTCTCTCCAGATTCTCGAAGGAAGCCAGATTAATCCCGAAGACCCGGCGTCTCTCGAGTGCCTGAAGCAGTCCACACATTTCAATCCTGTGGACATCGTCTGCTGTCTGCACGACTACCGCGGGCAGCGTTTCGACCTGGAGGACTTCGTGGACGAGGAGACGGGCTTCATCAGCTCGAAGAGCTACCAGGGCAGTCCGCTGAAGGCCCTCGAACTTCCGGGCCTGTGGAACGGCGCGATGAGCGACTGGAACACCAAGTTCGTGGAAGTGCCTCTCGAAACCTTCAACCCCGTGAAGGTCGTCCTCGACCTTCTGCGCCCCGCCCACCAGAATCAGTGACTGAAAGTTGTAGAAATTGGCAATCAGCCATAGTGTGTAGGGAAAGAGCTAACTGTTCCGTAGTAGCGAATAAATTCATTTACATTTGTTTATGACGTTCTGACTTCATCCAAAGTGCCTTGAAAAAACGCAAGTCTGGATGAAGTCAGAACATTTCAAATATCACTGAACAGATCTTTCAGGCTGACGGACGCATTGACGATGCTGTTGTGTACTGACTCGCCAAGTCCCATTGAGGTCATCATAATCAGCAGGAGGGAATGGGATGGCTTGTGGTTTTTTGAGGCCTTGAATGCCTCCAATTTATTCAGTAATAGGCTATTTCCGAGGCATTTCCAAAAATCTCAGCCAAAACACTGCAAAAAATCGCATTTTGGCTGAGATTTCAGAAGGGAGTGGAAGCGGCGGAAAGTGCTCCTTGCCGGGCGTGACGGAATGTGGCCGGGCATGACGTGTAGGTCGGACTAACGGCCCTTGAAGTTCCGCATCTGAGCGGCGAGCTTGCCGCTGACGGCGGACTTCATAAGCTTGCGGGTGCCCTCGAACTGCTTCAGAAGCTTGTTCACGTCCTGGATGGATGTACCGGAACCTGCGGCGATCCTGCGGCGGCGGCTTCCGTTTATGATGTCGGGATTCTCCCGCTCGTAAGGAGTCATAGACTGGATGATGGCTTCAGTGGATTTGAACGCGGTCTTGTTGTCGATGTCCACGTCCTTAATCAGCTTGCCCATTCCCGGAAGCATACCGGCGAGGTCCTTGATGTCGCCCATCTTCTTCACCTGCTGAATCTGGTCGTAGAAGTCGGCGAGAGTGAATCTGTCCTTCGCTATCTTCTTCTTCAGCTCACGGGCCTGTTTCTCGTCGAACTGCTCCTGGGCCTTCTCCACGAGGGAAACCACATCGCCCATCCCCAGAATCCTGTCGGCGATGCGGGAAGGGTGGAAGACATCGAGGGCTTCCATCTTCTCACCGGTGGATACGAACTTTATCGGCTTGCCGACAACCGCCTTTATGGAAAGGGCGGCGCCTCCGCGGGTGTCTCCGTCCATCTTAGTAAGAACGACTCCGTCGAAATCGATGGCTTCATTGAACGCCTTGGCGGTCTCGACTGCGTCCTGACCTGTCATCGCATCGACGACGAAGAGGGTCTCCGTAGGCTTCACGGCGCTGTGCAGGGCTGAAATCTCGTCCATCAGCTCCTTGTCCACCGCGAGACGGCCGGCCGTATCGATGATGACCACGCTGTAACCTTCGCCCCGGGCTTTGGAGAGGGCGGCGCGCGCTATCTGAATAGGGTCTTTGACGCCCTCCTCCGTGTAAACGGGAACGCCCACCTGCTCTCCGAGTGTCTGGAGCTGCTCTATGGCGGCGGGACGGAAAGTGTCGCAGGCCGCGAGCAGAACTTTCATACCCCGCCTGCTCTTGATGTTGAGCGCAAGCTTGCCTGCGAAAGTGGTCTTTCCCGAACCGTTCAGACCGGCTACCAGAACGATGCCCGGCTGCCCCTTCACGTTTATGTCCGAAGCCTCGCTGCCCATAAACTCGGCAAGCTCATCGTGGACTATCTTGACCATCATCTGCTGAGGCTTCACTGCCGTGAGCACATTCTGGCCCATAGCCTTGACCTTCACGCGGTCGCAGAACTCCTTGGCCACTTTATAGCTCACGTCGGCATCCAGCAGGGCCCTGCGGATATCCTTGAGCGTTTCGGCCACGTTTATGTCGGTGATTTTACCTTCACCCTTTAGTATCTTGAAAGAGCGTTCCAGCCTTTCTGACAGATTCTCGAACATCGCTGAATATCTTTTTAAAACTTGCCCCTCGCGGGGCGCAAATTTACGAAAAATTACTTGATTCTGAACGGGGCGTCTTCGTAGAGGGTATAGCGCTTGGCCTTGCGTATCCATTTCTGCTCCTCTCCCTTCACGTGCTCCTGCACTATGTCGAAGGTGATGTTGCCCTTCAGGTATTCCCAGATTACCGGGTCGGCGAGCCTCGCCTCGAAGCCCTCCAGGAATTCGAACTGTGAGTAGTGCTCCTTCATATGGCGCATCATCCGGAGCGTGTGCAGCAGACAGCCGTATTCCTCCCCGCCGGTGAGAATTATCTGGTAGCCGAAGCAGCGTCTGTGGGCGTAGGGGCCGTATGCGGGCGTGAAAGAGCAGGGGCGCAGCATAGCTCCTCCTGCCTGCGGCAGGTCCTGGATTCCGGGCTGGATGAATGGGGCGCCTATGTACTCGTATGGACGCGCCGTTCCGATTCCGGGGCAGACGGTCGTGAGATCCCAGAGCCCCCCGCCGCCCTGAAGACGGCAGCTGAAAAGGCCCGGGACATCGGCGGACGGCGCGATGACCCAGGGCATAAGGACCCTGTTCGACTCGGTCGCCTCGGCCGATATTATGTGCAGCGGGAAGCGGGCCCCCAGCTCGCCGTAATGCACGTGGCACAGCTCCCCGAGCGTAAGCCCGTGCCTGTGGGCGACCTTGGCCGTCCACGGCTCGGTGTCCAGCGGGGGCATCGTGCCTTCGGCTATGCGTCCGGCCGGGTTCGGGTGGTCCACGATGTAGAGCGACGGCACCGCGCACTCCTCCTCGGTGGACAATTCCCTGTCCATCGCGTCGAGCAGGGACATCAGACGGAGCACGTCCCTCGTATAGCCGAAGTAGCGTGCTCCGCTGTCCTGTATTTCCACCACCAGGGCGTTCAGCCCCGACAGAGCGTCTTCATCTATCTCGATATGGCTCGCGTCCGGACTCAGCTCCGAGTCGGCGGGCGTGAAGATGCCGGCGAGATTGCCCCTTCTGCGGAAAATCTCGTACATATATTGGCCGGAGGCCGTATCCCAGCAGTTCTGGGTGCAGAAGCATCCGACTCTGCCGTAGATCAGAGCCCTGTCCGGCTGGTCATCGAGCGCTGTGGTTCTGAAAGAGAACATCTATCCGCCGATGATTTTACGGGCGATGCCCACCACGCGCTCCGCAAGCGCCTCTGCGGCCTCCTGCGTCGGAGCTTCGGAGTAGATACGTATGATAGGCTCCGTGTTCGAGCGGCGAAGGTGCACCCACTGCCTCTGCGCCTCGAAGCTTATCTTTACGCCGTCGATGTCGTTTATGTCCTCATTGGCGAAGATGCTCTTCATCTCGGCGAGTATGCGGTCGATGAGCGAGCTGTCCGAAAGCTCGATGCGGTTCTTGGCTATGAAGTACTGCGGATATGTGGCCTTGAGCTCGCTTACTTTCATCTTCTTGTGCGCGAGGTTGCTCAGGAAGAGGGCCACGCCCACCATAGCGTCGCGCCCGTAGTGGATGGCCGGGTAGATGACACCTCCGTTGCCTTCGCCGCCGATCAGCGCACCCTTTTCGTGCATCTTCGTGGTGACGTTCACTTCACCCACTGCCGAGGCGTAGTACTTGCCCCCGTGCTTTTCCGTCACATCGCGCAGGGCCCTGCTGCTGGAGAGGTTGCTCACGGTGCAGATGTTTTTTACCCCCTCCTTTTCA
>CAVKLO010000106.1:0-1840 GCA_963656985.1 Bulleidia sp.
AGATATGGATGACAGGTTCACAAGGTGCGTCAGGAACTTCTCAAAGAAATCCCTTGCCACGCCGTACACCTACACAATCACCTATGGCGAGAAGAACGGGAAAATCTACACCGAGAGCATCAGACAGGAATTGTCCTGGAGAGTACCGGAGGACGGTGCCGCTGACCTTTACAGCGCTGAGGCAAACCCTTTTCGCAACCCGTTCAAGAATTGTGTCGAGACGGACTTCACTATGAAGTTCTCGGAACCTGTGATGGTCAAGCCCGGAGAGGAGCACGGCGAGGCAGCTCCGGCGTACAGTATCTTGTGCTACAATGATTCACGTGATTTCAACTTCTGGAATCGGATACTCTCAAAGGAGATTGATCTGGTCCGGTTGATGAAGGACACGGGAACAACGTGGGACAGCCTTTGCGGACAGACTCAGACGCGGCAGGAGAGA
Organism: Bulleidia sp.; assembly: GCA_963656985.1. Taxonomy (GTDB): domain Bacteria; phylum Bacteroidota; class Bacteroidia; order Bacteroidales; family UBA932; genus Cryptobacteroides. The sequence continues at coordinate 443 of CAVKLO010000106.1, forward strand.
GACCTTCTCGTCCGCTGCGGGAACGATGATGCCAAGGTGCTGAAGGAGAAGAAGAGGTCGGACGCGAAAACCTTCAGGGCGAGGGAAACATATCAGTTATTATTCAAAAAAGACTACACGGATGGTTTCAAATAGTAAGCGAGGCCTTGTTCTTTGCGATAAGGCCTTAATTATCATTGCGCTGTCGATGCTGCTCGGACTTATGTACGCTTGCGCGGGAAGTGACGGCCCATACGATGACATCAAGCACTATGGGACAGAAAACGTCGTTTGCACCTCCTTGGTGTTTGACACCTTGAGGCTGGATGCCCAATACACATCCCTCTCCGGACAGTGGCATATGAAAGGCGACATCTTATGTTTCGTCGATGAATATGCCGTCGGGGTCAAGGAATATGACCTCAGCGGTCACTTCATAGGGGAACATATCCGCCAAGGGAAAGGCCCTGACGAAGTTCTGGCCGCCTCTTTCATCTCAACATTCGACAAATCCACGGGAGATTTTATTATGCAAGACTCGAATTGTTTTATGCATAGGTTCTCGAAAGACTATAAAAAACTGTTTTCATTGAACCAGGCCTGGTTCACCGCGCTGAGTCCGAATTATGGAGACCTTGGAAACAAAGCTTGGTATGACCTTTACAATCATCCCGATCCGGAGGTACCGGAAATGTACGAGTATAATTTCGAGTGCAATAGAATGCAGGCAATCGACTCCGTTGTCATAATACCTGCCATCACCGAGCATATAAGCTACAATGGTTACGGGAATCGGCACAGCAAAGGATTCTGGACAGACTCCTACATATTCATCCGTTTCCGCCCTGAGGCGGTTGAGTCCACTAAGGTGATATTCGGCCATTATCCGCCTGTCTATCACAAGAGAAACATCCCTGTGTTCTCGAAATATGACTTCTATGCTGAGAAGGATGGACTTGCCGTCACTTTCGCCGCCGACCCGAGAATAATTCTGATGGACTATGACGGCAATGTCACCGGCTCGTTCGGTTTTTCTGAAGGGGGAATCTCCGGAAAATTCCCCGAAACCGCATCATTCGAGGAGTACGAATTCAAGTACAAGAAGTTGAGGAAAGAACACGGTTATTATGACCGCCTTGTCAAGTGTGGTGACTACATTTTCCGGACCTGCCGGCTGGACAAGGCGGCAGGGACGATTCTCCAGATTTATGATGGCGACTATAACCTTGTCGGCCGAGTTCCTGTCAGTGACGGCTTTGAAGTGATCGGTGAATATGACAGCACCTATTACGCTTACGACAGCCTTGATCTGGACTCAGAGCAGTTTGTCTTTTTAAGTTTCAGAATATAAGTATATTATGCGGCATCATTCATTGGCTCTTGATATAAGAAGAGTGGTACAATTGTTAATGTTTCTGC
>CAVKLO010000106.1:1850-5233 GCA_963656985.1 Bulleidia sp.
AGCAATTATTGTTTTGGACAGGAAAGAGATTCAACATCCCGATATAATCCTGAACTAAGGTTCTTGGAAAAAAGACTTATCGATTATGGGCATATAAAAGCGAAAGATCAAATTACAATAAATGTACAGTTTGAAAATCCCGGGTTAGCTCCATTATGTATATTAGGTGTAACAACGACTTGCAATTGTACAAAAGCTCAGACTGATAAGAAAGTATACGAGCATAACGAAAAGGGCATAGTTCAGATTCAAATCGATGCTGAAGGGAAATATGGCCCGCAGACAGCTGTAATCAGAATACTCACAAATGCAGATCGACCGCAAAGCATAGTCCGGATAGACTATTATGTTGATAATTGAATCAGAATAGGTTGACTGGAACTGGCAGTATATTCTGCTGGGACTTTTTCTTGCTGGCTATATGAGTGCAATACCGAGAATTATGCGACGAGTACTGACTGTTCTTTCTTTTTTAGCGGCTTCCGTCTCCGGATGGGCCCAGCAGATGACGATGTCCGAAGTCATCTCCACGGCTCGCCGGCAGTCTGTAGCGGCCCTTCAGGCACGGCAGGAATTCATCTCCGTTTATTGGGCCTGGCGCTCCTATCAGGCCAGCCGCTTGCCTTCGCTGTATTTTTACGGAGGCCTGATGAATTATAACCGTTCTCTGGTACTGCTTCAGAACTATGACGACGGAACGCTCCGCTATGCCAGTACAAACAACCTTCAGAACAGTCTGGGCTTGCGCATCAGACAGCATATACCTCTTACCGGAGGTACGCTGACAGCTTATTCCGACCTGTCCAGAATCGACCAGTTCGGAATGGAAAAGTCGCTTACCTGGTACTCCCAGCCGATAACCATATCCTACACGCAGCCCCTTTTCGCCTACAATGAGTTCAAATGGGAAAAACTCATAGAACCCAAGGAGTATGAAAAAGGGCGCAGGGCGTATATCGAATCGATGGAGCAGATAACCATAGATGCGGTGGAAGCCTACAGTAACCTGCTGCTTGCGAGGACAAACCACGAAATAGCCAAGACGAATTACGAGAACAGCGTAAAGATGCACGACGTCGCCAGGGAAAGGCTGTCTCTGGGCAGCGTCACACGCGATGAGTATCTTCAGCTGGAACTCAGAATGCTGAATGACAGCATTTCCATAAATGAAAGCCTGGTCGCGCTCCGCGACGCCCGGATGAACCTGAACTCTCTTCTCGGCTATGATGAGTCGGTGGAGATAGAACCGGTACTTCCCGAGAATCTTCCGGATGTGGTTATGGATTATGAAATGGTCCTCGACCGCTCGCTGCAGAACTCCACGTTCAGTCTGGGGAATGAGATAGACATCCTCAATGCCCGGTCTGCCGTGGAAAAGGCCAAGGCTGACAGAGGAATATCTATGTCCCTGAATGCCCGTTTCGGTCTTTCCGACACTGCACCGGAACTGCCGGGAGCCTATAAGAATCCTCTGGACCAGGAAGTCGCGGGACTGTCCTTCAGCATCCCCATATTCGACTGGGGACTTGGCAGGGGAAAAGTCCAGAAAGCCAAGGCTGCTGAAGCTGTAGTCCGCGCCCAGGTCGAACAGTCTGAAAATGACTACCGCAGAAGTGTCTTCACCGCTGTGGGACAGTTCAACAACCAGCGTCGTCAGTGCGAAGTCTCACGCCGTGCCGGAAATATCGCATCCGAACGCGACAGTCTTATGATGGAAAAGTTCCGCAGCGGCGGCGCTACGGTCACAGACCTCAACACTGCCCGGTCTGAGAGTGACGCCGCACTGAAGAAATACATAACGGACATCAGCAACTACTGGCTATACTATCATAGACTCAGACAATATTCCCTCTATGATTTCATAAACGGAGCCGATATCGATGTGGACCCCGAGGAAATGATGGAAGAATGAAAAAGCAGAATATGAACAGAACCGGATACATCACAGCCGCTATTTTTACTGCGGCACTTTGTCTTACCGCCTGTAAGGGAGGCGGAGGCAAGACATTGAAAGAAGGCAAATTGGAGTATTCGCCGGAAGTGAATGCCGTCGAGGTCGTGACTCTGAAGAAGACAGATTTTCCGCGTCAGCTTCTGTCGAACGGCAAGCTGTCCGCGAGTTCACGAGCAGTCCTGAAGTTCGGGACTGCCGGAACCATAAAGGAAATACACGCAGTGAACGGCCGGAGGGTGAGTGCCGGCCAGGTGATAGCCCGTCTCGACCGTCCGGACCTGAAGCTGGCTCTCGAATCGGCACGCATCTCCCTGGAAAATGCCCGTCTGGACCTCTACGATGTGCTGGCCGGTCAGGGCTATGCGGCCCGCGATACAGCCTCTGTTCCGCCGGAAGTCCTCGAAATGGCCAAGATGCGTTCGGGTTATGTGGCGGCGGCCAATGCTCTGGCGCGTGCCGAGTACGACTTTTCGCTCACCGTGCTCAAGGCTCCGTTCAGCGGAAGAGTGGCCGGCCTGAATGTCAAGCCCTATGACCAGGCTCCGGCGGAGGAGTTCTGCACCATACTGGACGACAGTACCTTCGATGTGGACTTCACCGTTATGGAATCCGAGTATCCGCTCATAGAGCGCGGCCTTGCAGTCAAGGTCTCTCCCTTCGCCGATGCCGCCCGGACCTTCACCGGCAGGATTACGAGCATTAATCCTACTGTCGATAAGGACGGCCAGATAGCCGTGAAAGCCGCCGTGAAAGGCTCAGACGCCCTTGTGGACGGAATGAACGTGAAGGTCACCGTGGAAAAGACGGTTCCCCTCCAGCTCGTGGTACCCCGCAGCGCGGTGGTGGTGAGAGACGGTCTGGATGTACTCTTCACATTTCAGCCGGACGGAACTGCCCGCTGGGTATATGTGAAGATTCTCGCTTCGAACCGTGATTCCTTCGTGGTGGAGGGGAACAGCGACAGAGGGGCGCATCTGGCCGAGGGCGAAAAGGTCATCATCTCTTCGAATCTGAATCTTGCCGACGGTTCTCAGGTCCGCATAAAAGAATAGAACCCTATGCTGAGGAAACTGCTTGACAGACCGGTTATGGTCACGATGGCTATGCTTGTAGTCATCGTGCTCGGCATCGTGAGCATACGCCTGCTGCCGGTCTCCCTCATCCCGGATGTGGACATCCCGTACGTGACGGTGCAGGTTTCCGCTCCGGATATGTCCGCCCGCGAACTTGACGAGAGCGTCCTCAAGCCTTTGCGTCAGCAGCTTATCCAGATCAATTCGCTCGCCGATATGGTCTGCTCCTCGAAGGACGGGTCGGGAGTGATAAAGCTGACATTCGACCACGGCGCAGATGCCGATTACCTCTTCATCGAAGTGAACGAGAAAATCGACCGCACGATTCCGCTGCTTCCCGACATCGACCGGCCGCG
>CAVKLO010000106.1:5277-5936 GCA_963656985.1 Bulleidia sp.
GGCCGCGTGTTCTTAAAGCCAGCGCCACCGACATCCCGGCATTCTACATCAACGTCACTTCACGCAGTCCCCAGACAGATTTCTCCAGCCTCAGCAGCTTCGTCCAGGATGTCATCAGCAAGCGTTTCGAGCAGCTCCCGGAGGTTGCGATGGTCGACCTGAGCGGCTATGTGACCGACGAAATCCTCATAATCCCGGACGTGGGCAAACTCGCCCAGCTCGACCTTTCCCAGAGCGATTTCGAGGGCCTCGTCACCTCGGCCAATGTAAGGCTGGGATCCCTGTCCATCCGGGACGGCCAGTACCGCTACAATGTGAAGTTCCTCTCCGATGTCAGCGGCAAAGAGGATGTGGAGAACATCCGTTTCCGCAAGGGAGACAGAGTTTTCCGGCTCAAGGACATCGCCTCTGTCGTCCGGCAGAGCGCAGCCCGTCAGGGCCTCGTGCGTTCCGACGGAAAAGAAGCAGTCTGTATGGCCGTCATCAAGCAGAGCGGCGCCAGAATGGCGGCTCTGAAGTCCTCCGCGGGGCAGCTTGTGGAGCAGTTTGAAATTGACTATCCGCAGATGGACTTCGCAATCACCCGCGACCAGACCGAGCTGCTGTCATATTCGATAAATAATCTGGTACAGAATATCATACTCGGCATAGTCCTGGCC
>CAVKLO010000107.1:0-5933 GCA_963656985.1 Bulleidia sp.
GTTCGCTTCATTCTTCGGCAGACTCTTCTACTCTTACGATGACAAGTATCTTCTCACCGCGACGGTACGAGCCGACGGTTCCTCCAATTTCGCCAGAGGCCACAGATGGGGGGTCTTCCCTTCCGCAGCCCTCGCCTGGCGCATCTCGGAGGAGAACTTCATAAAGGACAACGTTTCCTGGATAGATGACCTGAAGCTCCGTCTCGGCTACGGTGAAGTGGGCAACTCGAACGTGCCTTCGATGGCCTGGCAGGCTACTCTGAACACCGTCACCACGAACTGGGGCAACGGCTACCTCACCGGCCGCATCCCTAACGAATACCTCACCTGGGAGTCCACGCGCTCTCTGAACGCCGGTCTCGACGTAAGCCTCTTCAAGGACAGGCTGAACATAGTCTTCGACGCATACAGCAAGACCACGGACAATCTGCTTATGGAAGCCGTCCTCCCGGCCTATGTGGGAACTGAGGGACAGGGTTCCGCCGCCGCGCCTTACGGCAATATGGGTTCCATCTCGAACAAGGGTTTCGAATTCACGGTGAACACTGTGAACGTCAGCAAGCCGCACTTCAGCTGGACAAGCAGCTTCGTGTTCTCGATGAACCGCAACCGCGTGGAGGCCCTCAATACCGACGACGGTGTGATCGACAAGACCTATCAGGTCAGCGGAACGAACACCGTCGTCACACGCACGAAAGTGGGCTCCTCCATCGGTGACTTCTACGGCTACAGGGTGATCGGCCGCATTATGGACGCCAACGACATCTACGACAGCGAAGGAAAGATAAAAGTGGCCCTTCCTACCACGGTCATAAACAAGGACACCGGCGTATGGGTCGGCGACTGGCTCTATGAGGACGTGAACGGCGATATGGTCATCGACGAGAATGACCGCGTGAACCTCGGAAGCCCTCTTCCGAAATTCACCGGCGGCTTCGGCAACACCTTCTCCTGGAAGAGCTGGGATTTCAACGTCTATCTCACCTATTCTTACGGGAACAAGGTGATGAACTGGCTCAGAGTCACGATGGACAACCCTAACTCCACCACGAACAAGTTCGCCAGAGTGAAGGATTACGCGAAAATCGGCCTCATAAACGAGAAGAAGAGCGACAGCGACATCTGGAACGTATATGTGCAGAGCGCCAACAGCTGGGTTCCGAGAATGAGTTCCGGCGACGTGAACGACAACGACCGCGTCTCCTCCCTCTACGTGGAGGACGCTTCATACATCCGAGTACAGAACATCTCTCTGGCATACAAGCTTCCTTATGACATAGTGGAGAAGATGCACATCGCTTCCCTCCGCCTGTCGCTGAACATCCAGAACCTGTACACCTTCACGAAATACTCCGGCTACGACCCGGAAATCGGTATGACCACCGACCAGTATTCGACCTCGGGGCAGAGCGCCCTTATGAACGGCATCGATACTGGACGTTATCCGAGTCCGCGAATCTACACCCTCGGAGTAAGCATCGGTTTTTAATTCCAAAAGATGATGAAAATGAAAAGGATATTAAGCATTATATGTCTGAGCGCAGCTCTGGCCACCTTCTCCTCCTGCGAGAACTGGCTTGACGTCTCCTCCGAGTCGCAGACTACTCTCGACACGTTCTTCCGGAGCGAAAGCGACTGCCGCAACTCGACGGCTCCGCTCTACAACAAGGTGTGGTTCGACTTCAACAACAACTTCGGCTTCGGCTTTATGGACGGACGCGCGAACAACGTCTTCGGTCCGTGGTCGGCCTACATCTATCCTTATGTGAATCTGACTGAGACCACCTCCACCGCCAACCTCTACAGCGCCTGGCAGAGCCTCTTCGTGATCGTGACCCAGTCCGACTACACCCTGAACAACCTCGACCGTGCCCGTGAGCACGGCGTGAGCGAGGATGTCATAACGGAGTGCAAGGCAGAATGCCGCTTTATGAGAGGCATCGCCTACTGGTATCTGGCGATGTCCTGGGGAAATGTCCCTATCATCGAGGATCCTCAGCAGCTCATAAATGACCCTAAGGTGAACACGAACCCTATAGAGGACGTGCTCGCATTCGCCATCAGGGATATGGAATATGCCGCCAAGTATCTCCCTCAGACTCCTTACCAGTCCGGACGAGTGTTCAAGGCTTCCGCCTACGGTATGCTCGCACGCTTCTACAATACGGCGGCCGCATTCGTCCGCGGAGGGAAAGGCTCCACCGGTTCTCTGGGCAAGAGCGCGTCCGAGTACTACTCGGCCGCCAAGGACGCAGCCCTCAAGGTGATAAACGACAGCAACGTGGGCCTGCTGGAGAACTACGAAGACCTCTTCAAGGTTCAGAACAACAATAACAGGGAAGTGCTCTTCTCCCTGCAGTGGGTTCCGAACTCCGACTACGGCACGACGAATTTCTCCGACGCATACCTCGCGCTCAGCAGCACCTGCGTGGGCGGCCGCTCGGCCTGGGGCAACGCGACCTACGGCTCCGGCGAACTCGTGAAGCTCTTCAGCGAGAGGAATGACCTCATCCGCCTGAAAGCCACATACTTCACCGAGGGGTGCTACTACGACTACATCCGCTCCGACGAAGGCGGTTACCTGGTGGGCACCGGGACCGGATCCTACGACGCGGACGGCGAGTTCGTGCTCGTCAGCAAGGACGAGTACTCCGACATTATGGCCTGGATAAAGAAGGGAGTGGTAGGTTCAAGCGCAGATACAGGCGGTCTTGCGACCAATCAGAACTCCTGTCTCAACACTCCTCTGCTCCGCGTCGCCGACGTGATGCTCCACTACTGCGAAGCCTGCATAGGCGAGGGGACATCCACCACCGACCCTGTGGCTCTGGAAGTATTCAACAGAATCCGCAGCCGCGCCGGCTTGCCGGCGGTCAGCGAGATCACCGTGGACGGCACCGACGGCCTGTGGAACGAGCGCCGCTGCGAGCTTGCCATCGAATATGTGGCCTGGCCGGACTTCGTGCGCAGAGCCTACTACCAGCAGGACTGGGTTCTCAAATTTATGGGAAGCCAGAACCGCAACGCCTCCTTCTCCTACAAATGGGCCACCAACACCTTCGAGTGGAAACTGAATGACGACGGCACCATCGCCAAGACCGGAAGCAACGACGAGGAGACTCCTTCGGCGAGCCGTCTGCTCCTTCCTTATCCGGAATCCGAGCTCATCAAGAACCAGCTGCTCAAGGCCGACCCTGTTCCTTACACATTCAGCGATGAAGAATAATACAGACGCGATATGAAAAAGATTTCAAGCATAATCACGGTACTCGTCTCCGCTGCCCTGCTGCTCTGCGGCTGCAGCGAGTCGGAGAATACGGACAAGTCCTACGGACCGCTCAAAGTGACCAAGGTATATCAGAATTCCGTGAAGTCACTTGAGGAAATCGACCCTACGGTGGGCGTGCGTCTGGGCACGATGATCCGCCTCGAAGGACAGAACTTCCTCGGAATCAAAAAGATCAGCTGTAACGGTTCCAAGGCGTACATAAACCCTAATCTGCTTACGGAGAATTCGGTGGTATTCAGGATTCCGACCAAGGATTCCGACAATATCGACACTCCTACCGGAACCGACTGCGATGAGGCTCTCCGCGACAAGATCATCATCAGCTCCACCGGCAATCCGGATTACGAATTCAGTTTCAGGATTATGGGTTCGGCCCCGAGCATCAGCTCGGTCAGCCACACTCTGCCTACCGAGGGTTCCTGGGTGACGGTGAAGGGCGCACAGCTTAAGGGCGTCAAGAGCGTCTCCTTCTGCAACGACCTGAACGAAGTGGTGGCCACTACCGAAGCCATCAGAAACGAGAACGCAAAGGGCCTGAGCTTCCAGTTCCAGACCCCCGCCTTCCCTGACGATTACGAGGGAGGATACCTTCTCGTGAACACCGACAACGGCAAGGCTGCGTCACCGAACTATTTCTGGAGAGTGAAGAACATCTTCCTCAGCAAGTTCTACAGCGAGGTGGACGACGGTCTCTACAAGTACAACCCCAGCTCCACCCACGACAGCTATTATGCCTGGGGTTCCGGCACATCGGGGAATATGCCTGATGCGGAGAACTATCCGGACATTCCCGAGGTGTTCCCGGCCGAGGGTGACGGTCCTAAGAACCCGAGCATCTTCCGGTCTATGCCGGACTATCCGGGAGCTGCGGTATCCGTACTCGCCCTGAGCGACGGCAAGCATTCGGCGGACGGCGGCGCCTGCATCGCGCGCGCCTGCTTCAACTCCGACGCCTGCTCGGGACGCGCTCTCGGTATGGCTCAGACTCTGGACATCGGCGTGGAACTCTTCACGACCGCCACGGCCTGCGAGAACCTCGCTTTCCAGTTCGACTATTTCATCCCCGGGCCTTGGGACAGCGGCCGCATCGCGGTGACCTTCGTGGACAGCGGCATAGACTGGATGGCGAACTACCATCCTTGGACTGCCGATCCCGACACATACGCGAAGGGTATGACCGAATGGATGACGGCCACGATTCCTCTGTCCGACTTCCCTAACTTCGCCGGACAGACCTACGGCTACATTCTGAAGAACACCATAAAAGGTGTGAACGGAGACTATGCCTGCCAGGGTATGATCGCATTCTACAACGACGAATGCGACGGCCACGCGGCACACGCGTACGACAATTTCATAATGTACTGGAATAACCTCCGCGTCGTTCCTATGACCACCATAGAAATCGAGGACGAATAGTCCTCTTCGAATCCGGGGAGGAGACAGAGCTCCCCTCCCCGGTTTTAATTGATGCTGAAACAGTTTATCTCAGAATAACTTGGTAATTCCGAAATAGTATATTTCAGAATCACTTGAACTCCGTGTATAAAAGGCTATCCTTTAGACACGAACCACCTACTAAGAACCCCCAGCGATGAAAAGAACCCTTATCTGCCTGCTGCTGGCCGTACAAGTGAGCGCGAACGCCCAGACGGCCCGTCTCTACACCTCGGAAGACGGACTTCCGAGCAGCCAGATAAACGACATACGCCAGGACGGCAAGGGCTTCGTCTGGATATCCACCGAGAACGGTCTCGCCCTCTTCGACGGAATGGAGATGCATACCATACAGTCCCCCTCCGACGGTGAAGGCACTCTCGCAAGCAACCTCGTCCTCACCACTTTCGAGGACAGTGCCGGAACGCTGTGGGTCGGCACTTCGAAAGGCCTGCAGACCTATGACATAGCCTCGGGCAGATTCAGCACGGTCGATCTCGGGGACAGCGCCGTGCCGCTCTCCACCCAGCACATCTCCTCCATTGTGGAAGTGGCGAGGGTGGACGGAAGCTTCGAGATATGGGTCGGCACATCGCAGCACGGAGTCTATGTGATCGACGGCGGCACGCACCGTCCGGACACGGAAAAGCACAATTCCATAAACGCTCTGCTCCCCTCCCTCTTCGTAAACCGTCTCTTCGCGGACTCGGACGGCAGGATGTGGATAAGCTGCGAAACCGGAGGACTGAGCGTCATAAGCCTTAAAGACCATAGAAAGCTCATTGACGGGATGTGGACTCCGGAAACGGCGAAAATCGCCACCACCATCCTCGTCACAGACTTCGCGCAGGAGAGCGCGGGCGGGGACATAGTCATCAGCAGCTCGAACTGCGGACTGCTCGTAGCCGATTCCTCGGGCATCCGCCGCTCTTCCGACAGGGCGGCCGCGCACTGCAGCGCGATGGCTCTGCTGAGGGACAGGATGTTCAGCCGTGCGGGAGACAAGACCTTTCTGGTAGGTCTGGAGGACGGCGGCTACAAAATCTACGACCTGCAGAGCGACCGTCTCCGGGACGTGAAGGCGGGCAACATCCTTTTCGATACATCCGGATGGAAAGTCCACAGCCTTATGGAAGACAGCCAGGGCAACGTCTGGATGGGCGCATTCCTGAAGGGCGTGATGGTCGTCCCCAAGTCTATGTACGGC
>CAVKLO010000108.1:0-5928 GCA_963656985.1 Bulleidia sp.
GGAAACTGCCGGCGTGACTTCACCTACATCGATGACATAGTCGAGGGCGTGATCAGGGTTATGAAACACGCGCCGGAGCGGCGCAAGGGCGAGGACGGCCTGCCGCTGCCGCCGTACAAGGTTTACAACATAGGCAACAGCCACCCGGAGAACCTGCTCGACTTCGTGGACATCCTCCGTCAGGAACTCGTCCGCGCTGGCGTGCTTGCCGAAGACTATGATTTCGGGGCGCACACCGAGCTTGTCCCTATGCAGCCGGGCGATGTGCCGGTGACTTTCGCGGACACCGCTCCGCTCGAGGAGGACTTCGGCTTCAGACCGTCCACGCCTCTGCGCGAGGGCCTGCGCCGCTTCGCCGAGTGGTACAGGGAATTCTATATAAAATCCTAATATTTAATTCAATATGGCAAACAAAATCACACTTTCCAAAGACAAGAAAATCGCCGGCGTATGCGGCGGAGTCGCAAACTATCTTAACATCGACCCTACCATTGTCCGCATCCTCTGGCTGATACTGGTGCTCTTCTGCGGCGTGGGCCTCATCGCCTACCTCATCTGCTGGATTCTCTTCCCGAAGGGCGAGTAAACCCCGCGTAATCGTTCAGCGATCTCCAAGGCGCTTACTGAGGATAACCTGCTTCAGATGATGCAGGTTATTTTTTAGGAATCACTTAAGGTTTCCAAATCGGAAAAGAGGATACTCCGAAATAAACGGAGCATCCTCTTTTTCATACTCTGACGGCCAGGGCCGTCTTCTCTGAAACAGCTAATCGAACAGTTCGCCGAAACGGAACACCAGACCGAGATTCATCCTGAAGCTGAACGGCTCCAGAGGGAGAAGATCCGGGCTGACAGACGAGGCGCAGGCGTCGAAGCCGAAGAAGAAGTTCACGTGGGAAGAGCAGAGGCTGAGCGCGGCACCCCAGACCATTCCGAGGCTGTTGCCGCCGAGATTTCCGCTGATGCTGAACCAGTCCTTCGGAGTGTAGGTGACAGCCGCGCGGAGATCCGCGACAGGGAGCGCGGAATTCTTATAGCTGAAGAGTGCGGACGCGCTCAGAGACTTGACACCCGGAATCTGGTAGCGCACACCTGCATTTATCCTGAACGGCAGCATATCCGCTGAAGACTCCTCCCCGGACTTCTTCCGGAAATTCGTAAGATTCTTGAAGTCATCCGTCACCTTGTCCAGCTCATCCTCGAACTTCGAGTTCTCGCCGCTGATGTCCACGCCCTTGTAGTTCACGGTATTGTTCGCTTCAGCGAGACTTGAGTATTTCCAGCTGATGAGACCGAGGTCGGAGAGCGAGGCGCTGACGGTGAGACTTTCCATCGGCTTCCAGTTCACGCCGGCATCCACTGCCGCTCCGAAGCCGGCAGGACTGAAGCCCGAGCCGCCCTCCACTCCGCTGACCTTGCCGTCGGAGTCGGTCTTGAACTGGAAGAGATTGCCCGCCACGCCGGCATTGCCCTTCAGGGCCACGTCTATCTGCGAACCGGAAAGCGTAGCTTTCGTGTCCTGCAGAGCCGCATAGACTCCCCCGACTCCCATCAGACCCTTGACCCTGTAGCCGAAGCTGAGATTGTCATTGACCCTGCGGCTGCGGCCGAAAGCAAGCTCGAGGTATGATTTTACGTGAGCATCGGTGGACGAGAAGTCATAAGTCACGTTCTCGCCGCCCAGTTTCAGGAACCTGAACAGTTCTCCGGAAACGGTCGCATCCATAAAGGTCCTGGAATTCAGTTCGAAAGTGGTCATCGAATTCTGCCTGCGAAGGCCCAGGCTGAAGATGTTCAGGTCGAAATCGCCGCTGAGGGTGTTTCTGTCGTTTATGCCCGAGAGGAAATCATCGGCGGAAACGCTTGAATTGAATCCGGTCACGAGTCCCTTGCCACTCGGAGCCTTGAACAGTATGGAGGAGAGTCCTATGTTTCCGTCGGCTCCCAGACCGATATTCGAGAATACCGCCCCGACGAAGTTCTTGTCCGTCATATTCGCGGGATTGTTCCTGTAGGCGTATGTATAATGGTCCAGAAAATACGTGCTCTGAATCTGGGCCGACGCGCCGACGCCCGCGAGCAGGGCGAACAGCGTAAGTATGTATGTTTTTTTCATCGATTTGTCTTTTAGGATTTATTAATCTGACACGTCCACAGTTACGCCTTGCGGCACTCTTATGCCTATGCCTTCGAGAAGGATGTGGTCGCCGCTGTTCAGCTGCGAGCCGTCCGAGCCGAGCGAGAAGCTGAATCTGAGGTGGCTGAGATTATCCAGACCGGTGTTCGAAACCAGATTCACGTTCACGGAGAAGCCGCTCTTTCCGCTCGCTTCAGCGAGGATGGATTCAATCGGTTCCGCAGTCGGAATCACGCTGTATTTCCCGTCCGTGAGGCTGAGGAACTCCACTTTCACGAACACTCTGAACGGCATACTGTTCTCCACCGTGCCGAAAAGCTGCACTGCGGTGTTCTTCAGTATCTTGGCTATGGTCTTGGCGTTGTCGCTGATGTCCAGGGTGTCGGAATAGGTGATGGCACAGCCTGTGCCGAGAGTAAGAGGAACCTTGAAGCCGAGGTCTATGTCCATATCATATTCCGCATCCGGACGCACGTGGCTGTCCTCGTTCTCCGGGATGCTTATCCGGAACTGCACGGGAAGCTCGTCCTTACCCTCGGAGAGGAGCGGATTCAGGTCGAGGGAATACTTGTTCACGAGAGTCTTGGTCCGGGAAGGGTCATCGCTGTAAGGGAACTTGACGTCGAGGTCGTACATCCCCTCGTTCAGATCCAGTTTCGCGTTCATAGGGATGGCGAGATTCGACTTCACTGCGGCCGTGAATTCGGCGTTCGGCAGGTCGAAATAGCTGTTTTCCAGGGCCTCCGGCAGTTTGAAGAAGTCCACGGTGAGCGAGCTGTCGATCTGGTAGTCCACACCTGCGGTGATATCTCCGATGGTGATCTTCCCGTCCGCTCCGGCTATCTTGAGGACGATGTCGCCGCTTATGGTCTGCGATATCTTTCCCACATCCACTGTAGGATCCTCAGCCCTGATGCATCCGCTCACCAGAACGTCCCCCCCGATCTTCTTGCCGTCCCGGCGCAGAGCTTCGATGTCGATGCCGCTGAAATCGAGCTTTTCCACCTTCACGCTTCTGGAGAACTTGCCGTCCTTTATTTCACCCTTCAGATCTATGGAGGAAGGACTGAAGAACTCCGGCAGAGTGGCGGTGACATCCACATAGAACTTGCCGTCACCTATGTCCGGCAGATTCTTAAGGTCCAGCCTGACATCCGCGTAGGTGCCCTCAAGCTTCACATCGCCCAGACGCTTGACCATATCCGGGATGTCCGAGGCATCCACTACGGAGATGTCGGACTTCTCGTCCACGTCGATGGAGAGTTCTTCCACGATGACTTCACCCGCCTCTATGGCCGGAATTTCGCAGTCTATCGCGAACACCTGTCCGTCGAGCCCGTTAAGCTTATAGATGTCCATCCTTTCGTCAGGAAGTCCCAGCGTGCATTTCACCGCATAGCGGCCTTCGGCCACATACTTCCCGTCCACTTTCTTCGGGTTGACTTCTATCCTGTCCACCTTGAGGCTGTAGGTGCCGCTCTTCAGATCCTGCATAAAGAGCATCCCGGCATCCTCGTCATATACGAAGTCCGAAGGAACGTCGTCGAGTTTCAGGAATTCCGGAATCATAATCGTAGCGCCGTCCTCGGAGACTATCTTCACGCCGTCGATTTCCGGAAGCTCGAGGGAGAGGAAAAGCGTCGGGTCACCTTTCGGGATGATGGTGAACGCTCCGAAGCCGCTCACCTCGTCCGGCAGGTCGAAAGTGACGGTCTCGCCATCGTTGTCAAGACTGTAAGTCATATCTTTAAGCTTCCCGAACACGCTCTCGATTTCGAAATCCACGAACGAGACTTCGATCTGCACCTCCACGTCGGTGGCCAGAGCGGCTGCGGCGGAAGTGGAAGCCGTCAGCGACTTCGCGACCACATTTCCGCTCAGTCCGACCTCGCGGTCCTCCGTAATCTTCGAGGCGTTCAGAGAAGCCACCTCGAAACTCTTGCCGGCGGAGAACGAGTTCGCGGGAGTCAGGACCAGAGAGGAGCAGTCGAGGCTGACGGAACCGTCAGCCAATTCAAGTATGTCCTCCAGGTCAATCTTCACCTCGGGAATTATCTCGCCTCCGTCGAATATGGCGCCTTTCAGACTCACGTCCACTCTGATCTGCGAGCCTGCCTTCATATTGATCTCGTCTATACTCTCTATCTTGTCGGAAAGAACGGCTCCCTTTATGCCAGTGCCCTCATCCGATACGGGCAGGTCAAGTCCGGGGAGAGTCACGCTGCTCTGTCCTTTCATAGCGGCCTCGGCGGCGTAACCGTTCACTATTTCACGGGTGAGAAGAGGAGTATCGCTCTTCACGGGGTCGAATTCGTCAAGTTCGAAAGCCACGGCTTCAAGTGTTTCTTCAGAAGCGAAGAAGTTGGCTTCAGTTTTTAGGGAAGAGGCGTCCAGAGAGCTGAGCTCATAGCTGACGCTCTGCGAATAATCCACAGCCGAAACATCCACAAGGCTCTTCAGGTCAAGCTCCCTGATGGACTCCTTGAGAGAGAACACCGTTTCATAGCTGAGATAGTACGAGCCGTCGGCTTCCTGTTTCAGATAGTCACCGAACGAACTGTCGTCCACACCGGCTTTCCGGAGAACGGAATCTACGGTAATCTTGGCGGTGCTCTGAACCAGAGGAATGGTCAGGCCATTCTCGAAAACGGTCACTTCGGTGTCCACATCCTTGATGTTGTCCAGCGAGTACCTGTCATCGACTTTGCAACCCTGCGCAAGCAGGAGTCCGGCACCAAGCAGAAATGCGAGGGCAGTACAATGGGATGATAGTTCTTGAAACATAAGTTAAATTATATTGATAAATATCCGTAAAGATAAAAAAAAAACTCCAAAAGAACAAATTTTATTTTGCACATAGCTATTCCGGTAGTGTTTTGTATTTTCCGGCTGCATACTTGTAGCTTTAGAAACCTTCAAAGAATAAGTTGCTTCAGGATTCTTAATTATTTTCCGAGCCGGACGCAGTATTCCGGAATCATCCGCATTTAAGGGACGTAAAGAAAAGACGGGGGCCGCTGCTCCGCCCTTGTGCAGATGATTACAGAACCATATCATACTATTTCCATTATGAAACGGATATCATTAATGTTCGCGGCGCTGTCCGCGCTCGCTGCCTGCAACGGGACAGGCCGGACGGAATTCCCGGAAAGACAGTACATTGCACTGACCCGGGGCGAACAGGCAGTGGTGGAAAGCGGGAACGGTTTCGCATTCAGTCTGCTCGGAGAGGTATTCGGGGAGTCTGAGGGAAAGACCGTATTCCTCTCCCCTCTCAGCGCCCAGGCGGCACTGATTATGGCCGCGAACGGAGCCGGGGGTGCGACTTATGAACAGATCGTGAAGACAGTCGGCTTCGGAGGATATGACCTCGCGACCGTGAACGGCGCTTTCCGGAAGATAATCGCCGGACTTCAGACAGTGGACAGCTCGGTCGATTTCGAATTCGCGAATTCCTTATGGATCCGCAGCGGCTTCGCCGTCAAGACTGACTACGTGACTCTTCTGCAGGACAATTTCGAGGCGGAAACCGCCAATGTGGATTTCACTCTCTCCTCCGACATCGACAGAATCAACCGCTGGTGCCGCGAAAAGACGCACGGTATGATTCCGACGATAATGGATTCGCCCGACCCGTATCTGCAGCTCGCTCTGCTCAACGCCCTGTATTTCAAGGGCCGGTGGAGCAAGAAGTTCGACATCTCTGACACGAAGACAGGCGATTTCGCGCTTCTCGGAGGCGGCGTGAAGCAAGTCGATTTTATGAACAAGACTGAAGATTTCCTGTACAG
>CAVKLO010000109.1:0-5907 GCA_963656985.1 Bulleidia sp.
TCGTTGCAGTGATATATCCCGGCTTTGATTCCCAACTTGCGGATGGCACGTATGCCGCCTATGCCGAGGAGTATCTCCTGCTTGAGACGGTTCTCCCAGTCTCCGCCGTAAAGCTGATGGGTAATCTGGCGGTCCTCCGGAAGATTAGCCTCGAAGTCGGTATCGAGCAGATACAGGTCAGTCCTGCCGACAGCGACCTTCCAGATTCTCGCTGTCACGGTGCGGCCAGGGAAGGCCACCGCGACGGTCTCCCAGTTGCCCTCGGCATCCTTTACGGGCTGGACAGGAATCTTGAGGAAATCCTGCGGCTCATATTCGGCGACCTGGTCGCCGTAAGAAGTGAGCTTCTGGGTGAAATAGCCGTATCTGTACAGGAAACCCACGGCGGTGAGATTCACATTCATATCGCTCGTCTCCTTCAGGTAGTCGCCCGCAAGGATGCCCAAGCCGCCGGAGTAGATTTTCAGAGAGGTGTCCAGACCGTATTCCATACAGAAATAGGCTATGGAAGGGTCTGCACGCCTGCTTTTCTCCGCCATATATGCATCGAACTCGTCCATCACCGACTTGAGTCTCCCCAGAAACGCCTGATCCTTGGCCAGAGCCTGGAACTTCTTTATGCTCACCTGGTCAAGAATGTACATAGGGTTGTGCCCGGATACGCTCCACAGATCAGGGTCGATGCTTTTGAAGAGGGCCTTGGCGCTGTCATTCCAGCACCACCAGAGGTTTTTGCAGAGAGTTTCCAGTCCGGAAAGAGCTTCGGGGAGGTGACGTGTCACCATTACGCTCTTCCAGGTCGGAGAGTCGATAGTCATTTTGTTAAATTCCATTTTTATATCTTCTTTATCCACAGGATACTGCTCCGGATGGGACAGTACTTTCTCTATCGCGAGGCTGTAAGCCTCATTGTAATACTTTATCTGATTCTCCCACAGGGCTATGTCGGCCACGTCACGGGCGGACTTGTGATATGCTTCCCGTCCCCCGGCATCGAGGGAGGCTATCTCGCGAAGACGCGCCTGGACGGCCGAGACCACTTCGGAATAATTATCATCGTTACGTTCCACTATGGTGATGCCGGGATGAGCGGACGGGTATTTTTCCTTCACCCATACGCCGAAACCGGCCAGGCCGGTGGTGAGAGTCGGTATGCCGAACGCGAGACTCTCGAGCGGAGTATAGCCCCAAGGCTCATAGTAGGAAGGGAACACCGTGGCGTCAAGCCCCACCATCAGGTCGTAGTACGACATATTGAAGATGCCGTCATTGCCGTTAAGGTAGGACGGGATGAAAAGCGCCTTGACCTTGTCTTCCGGAAGATTCCGCAGCCCGACTTCCGCGAGGCGGCGACTGACGGTATCCCACTCGGGATTCATCAGGGCGTGCGAGACCTGGGTAGTGTACTGCCCGGCACCGGCGCCGGAAAGCTTCCGGAGCAGATCCTTGTCGGGACCGTTGTGCCCCGAAGGAATCATTATGAACGCGACCAGAGGCGTGCCGCTGTAGCCGCTGTTCTTCAGGGATGCGAGAGCATCGATGAAAACGTCGATGCCCTTGTTATGGTACTCATAGCGGCCGCCGATGCCCACCGCTACGGTGTCGTCGGCCATAGGAGTCCCGGTCATAGCCGCTGCGACATCCAGCAGGCGGCGGCGCGCAGCCTTGCGCTTCGAGGCATATTCCTCATCGCCCGAGGGGGTGAAACTGTCTTCGAAACCGTTCGGAGTCACTATGTCCACATAACGGCCATAGAACTGATGGCATTCCTGTGCAGTGACCGAGCTGACGGTGGTGAGGACATCGGCGTTCTGCGCCGAGATCTTCTCGAGCGAGTGGCGGGCGACCACGCCGAAACGGGCCGCCATCTCATCTCCGTCATACTCGGTGAGATGTCCATAGAGCGGAAGGTTATTGCTGCAGATGCAGCGCCCCATCATCGTCGCGTGGGTCGTGAAGACCGTCGCGATAGGGAGTTCCTTATATTTCAGATAGAGCAGGCCTGCTCCCGACTGCCACTCGTGGAACTGTGCCACGACCTTGTCGGAGGCGAGGAGATTCGTGCGGTAGAAGCTCTCTATCACCTTTCCGGCAGCATAGCCGAAGAGCGCGGCTTCCTTGTAGTCCCAGTTCCCCGTAAGGGAGTCCACGCCGAAGCGTTTCCAGTATTCGGTGAGCAGCTCGTTCTGCTTAGGCAGGAACTGCTTGTAGTCCACGAGGATAGCCGTCGGCCTGCCGGGCACGTTCCAGCGTCCGACCCTTACGCGGATACCCTCGGAGGCAGCCTGCTGCCTCCAATTCCGGTACAGCGCGGCGTCTTCCTCGAAATCGGGATTATTTCCGGTTTCCATCCACACGTCCGGGCCGATGAGGATATGATGTCTGCCCAGGACGGAGTTCAGGTACAGGGCCTTGGTGGAAATCACCGTATAGATGCCGCCGACCTTGTTACAGACTTCCCAGCTTACCTCGAACAGATAGTCTGGGGTGTAGGTTTTTTCTGACATAAATGGCTGTTATCTTCTCTCGGCGAGGGCGTTGTCCACTCTTATGATGAAGTCGCTGAGGACGTTCATATAATTTATGAACGCCTCATAAGGGGTGTCGTAAGGGTTGAAACGCTGATGGACTTCTCCGTCGGAGAAGAATTTGGTACACATATAATAAAGATGGTCGCTCTCCTGCAGACGGCCGAACTCTTCCCAGAGGGCGGCGTCGTTCAGGATGGAGAGCTTCTCGGTCTGCGCGTAGAGCTTGTTGAAGGCATCCTGCTGCAGCTCGTTTCCGAGCCAGGCCGAGACATCCCTCTCCTCATCCGCCCAGGAGATGGCCTCCGGCACGGAAAGCGGGCCTACCGCACGGAGCCTCGCAGCCGCTCCGGACGGGGTCACGAAACTGAATCCGCCGTCGGCGAGGACGGTCTCGGGAAGGTGCTTCATAAACTCGAATATGCCGCAGTCCTCACTCTGATGCTCTCCGAAAGTCTCGTAGTCCATAAAGAGATTCAGGATGTCTCCGTCGGAAGCCTTCATCCAGGAAAGGAATTTGTCGCAGGTCAGAGGCCACTCGCCCCAGTTCCTGTCCGAGAAACGGAACGCGATGTCGTCGCTGAGTGAATAATTGCGCAGCAGAAGTTTCAGGCGGGGCTGGATATCGCAGCTGTAGACGAAGTCGGGACTTCTCCAGCCCATTATGTGTCTGGCCCCTTCGGTGAGCATCGTCTTGAAGCCCATATCGTAAACCTGATAGCCGATGGCGTCGGAGTAGATGAGCTCGGTATTGCGGAAGGCCTTGGGACTTACGCCGAAGTACTCCTCGATGGCCGCCTTGTGCTTGAGGACCTGATGTCTGAACTCGGCCTCGGAGGCGAGCGAACTGAGCGAGTGGTAGTATGTCTCGGCGAGGAACTCCACGCAGCCCGTGTCCGCGAGGGCCTTGAAACTGTCGATCACCTCGGGAGCGTATCTGGCGAACTGGTCCAGAGCGGTGCCCGTGATGGAGAAGGTCACCTTGAAACTCCCCTTGTGGGCATTGATGGCGTCGAGAAGAATCCTGTTCATAGGCAGGTAGCATTTCTGAGCCACGCGGCGCATTATGGTGCGGTCGGTGAAGTCATCATAATAATGAGAATCCTTGCCTATATCGAAAAATCTGTACTGTCTCAGTCTTGTAGGCTGATGTACCTGGAAGTATAAACAAATATTCTGTTTCATATCGTAGGTGTTAGTGATTCATAAACTTTCTTCAACTTGGCCGTAGCCACATTCCATTTCAGCCTGTTCACTTCTTCGCAGCCTTTTCTGTTCGCGAAATCGGAGAGGGCCGGATAATTCAGGAGGGCGTAGATGTCGTCCGCGAGAGCGTCCACATCCCAGAAGTCCACCTTGAAAGCATATTTCAAGACTTCCGCTGCACCGGACTGCTTGGAGATGACGGACGGCACGCCCGCTCGCATAGCCTCCAGCGGCGAGATACCGAAAGGCTCCGATACGGACGGCATTATATAGACATCGGACAGGGCGAACATCTTCTGGACATCGGCGCCCCGGAGGAATCCGGTGAAATGGAAGCGGTCGGAAATGCCCAGACGAGCGACGTGACGGATACAGCGGTTCATCATATCGCCGCTTCCCGCCATCACGAAGCGGACGTTGTCGGTCCGTTTCAGAACTTTGGCGGCAGCCTCGATGAAATACTCGGGACCCTTCTGGAAAGTGATGCGGCCGAGAAAAGTCACCACCTTGTCTTTCACTCCCCTTTCGGCCTTGAAATCTTCCCTGCCGCTGAAGTCCACGGCGTTATGTACGGTGATGACCTTGGCGGGGTCGATTCCGTATTTGTTTATTACTATGTTTCTGGTGAGGTCGCTCACGGTCACCACGCGGTCCGCCGCCATCATCCCGCGCTTTTCTATGTCAAGCACCCGGGTGTCGATATGATGTTCGTCCCCGCGGTCGTAGGAAGTGGCGTGGACGTGGACCACGAGGGGCTTGCCGCTCACTTCCTTGGCCGCTGTGCCGGCCGGGTAAGTCAGCCAGTCGTGCGCGTGTATGACGTCGAACTGCCCCTGACGCTCCCTGGCGATGGTACCCGCCACCAGAGCGTAGCGCGCGACTTCCTCCATAAGGTTCGCTCCGTAGCGTCCGGAGAAGCGGAACTTCTGGCCGAAGCCCACGGCAGTGTGCAGCGTGCCTTCTTTCTTCATCTTCTCGATGGCCGAGTAGTACTCTTCCGGGTCCATATACGGAACGAGGTTCGAGTCCACGTGACAGAATCGGACTTTGTCCATATATTCGTCGAAATCCGAAGCGGTGCTGTCCGGGGTCACGTCGCTGGCGTTTATGATGGTGGTGGCGTCCGTGTCCTCGTCGCCCGAGGCGTACGGCATCACGAAGAAAGTCTCCACGCCGTTATACGCAAGTCCTTTCACGATACCCTCGCAGGCAGTACCCAGACCGCCGGCGATATGAGGCGGGAACTCCCAGCCGAACATCAGAACTTTCATAATGACTCCTCCTTTTCCTTAAATCTGTCCATCGCAAAATCCACCGCCAGAAGGGCCGCCGTGCTGAGGGCCGAAGAGATGGCCCCGTGAGGCTCGTGAGGCGGGTCTCCATCGTAGAGTTCAGAGAATGCGCCCACTCCGTGGACGCCGAGGTCCTCGTAGAAGCCTTCGGTCAGCCACTGCGCCTTATTCCAGAAGGACGGGCCCTTCACCCTGAAGCAGATGTCCACGTACGGTTCGAGCAGGAACGGCCGCGTGCAGCCCTGATGATAGGCGAGGTCCCTTTCGGGCTGCGGTCCCTCGTAAACTCCCCGGTACTTGACGTCCCTCGGGGAGAGGGTCCTTATGCCGCGGCGGGTGACGAGCTCGTTGTCCACCACCCTGATGATGCTTCTGTAATACTCCTCCGGCACTGGCGAATGCTTCACCCACAGGGCATAGAGCTGGTTCGGACGGATGTCTTCGTTCTGTCCCCCGTTATCCACATAGTCGGCCAGACAGCCGTTGCGAGCGTTCCAGAACATTTCCATAAAACCTTTCTTCACGGAGTCGCGCACCGGAGTCCAAGTCCTTACGAACTCGCCGTCAGCCTGCCCGAATTCGGTTTCCATCCCGATGGCGAAGCAGAGGGCGTTATACCAGAAGGCGTTCGTCTCAACCTGATATCCGGCCCTCTCCGTCACCGGACGGCCGTTCAAGTAGGCGTTCATCCAGGAAAGGGCCACGCCGTCCATCTGGGCCCAGAGAAGGCCGCCCGGCTGCATAGCCACTTCATTCCTGCGTCCCGGAGCATAGCTTTCGATGATGCCCTTTATGGTCTGCCCGTATTTCTTCCAGATTCTGGAGCGGTCCGCGCCGAAGTCATCGATATACTCCTGAAGCACGATAGGCATATACAGAGG
>CAVKLO010000110.1:0-5882 GCA_963656985.1 Bulleidia sp.
CTCCAGACTGTGGCGCATAGCGATGATGTCCGCGAAACAGCCCACCACACGGATGGTGTCCCGGACAGTTTCGCCCTTGCTCACCGAAGAATTCTTGGCATCTGAGAAGCCCAGCACGTTTCCGCCCAGCTCCATCATAGCGGAAGTGAAGCTGAGGCGTGTGCGCGTGCTCGGCTCGTAGAAGAGGGTCGCGAGTTTGCGGTGGGCCATAAGGTCTCTGTACTTCTCCCTGTCCGCGATGATGTCCTGTGCGAGCGCGAGGATTTCATCGGTCTCCTCCCGGCTGAGATCCATAGGGTCTATGAGATGTTTCATAAGCCGTCTCTGAATTCGATTATCCTGCTTTTCCACTCCGGGGCGATGTAGCCCTCTTCGGCAGCCACTTCCACGAGAATGTCGAGATTGCTGAGGGAGAAGTTCACCGTGCCGGCCTGCGCGAGACGCTCCAGACCCCGGCGTATGCCGTAGGTGAAGATGCTGGCGATGCCGAGCACCTCGGCACCCTCTTCACGCAGGGCCTGCACGACCTCTATCGCGCTGCCCGCAGTGGAGATAAGGTCTTCTATCACCACCACTTTCGTCCCTCTGTCCATACGCCCTTCTATCCGGTTCCCCCGGCCGTGGCTCTTGGCTTCGCTGCGGACGTAGCCCATAGGCAGTCCGAGGATGGCGGCGGTGAGGGCCGCGTGGGCGATGCCCGCCGTGGAAGTGCCCATAAGCATTTCCGCCTCGGGGTAATGTTCCATAACCGTCCCGGCAAGTCCGGCCTCTATCTTCGCCCGTACGGCGGGCGCGGAAAGGGTCAGGCGGTTGTCACAGTAGATGGGGCTTTTAATGCCGCTCGCCCAGGTGAAAGGTTCTTCAGGGCGAAGAAATACAGCTCCTATGGAAAGAAGTTCCTTTGCGATGATTCTGTCTGTCATATAGTAGTAATTCCTATAATAATTGTTGCTTTGGCTCGTCTTTTTTGTCTTATTTGGAAACCTTCAAAAAATAAACTGCATCATCTGAAGCAGTTTATTCTTGTTTCTATTCATCACTCAGAAAATCTTCAAGGCATCTTGCATAAGCCGCGGCAGGGTCCGGGGCGGCCGTGACAGGGCGTCCCACCACGATATAGTCCGAGCCGATCTCCCGGGCGCGTGCGGGAGTGGTGATGCGGATCTGGTCGTCCTTGGAGCCGCCCTCGAAGCGGATTCCCGGAGTCACCGCGAGAAAAACCTGTCCGCAGGCTTTCTTGACAAGTCCGGCCTCGAGAGGGGAGCAGACCACCCCGTCCAGACCGGCGGCCTTGGCATTGGACGCGTAGCGGCCGATGACCTCCTCCATCGGAGCGTCGATCATCAGCTGGGTGCGCATACTCTCTTCGCTCGTGGAAGTGAGCTGGGTGACGGCGATAAGCAGCGGGCGCGTGCCGTCGGGGCGGGTGAGTCCCTCCAGGGCCGCGCGCATCATCTCGACGGTGCCGGCGGCGTGGACGTTGCACATATCGATGTCGAGACCCGAGAGCACACGGCAGGCTTTGCGCACGGTGTTGGGGATGTCGTGCAGCTTGAGGTCGAGGAAGATCCTGTGCCCGCGGGCGCGGATTTCTCTCACTATGGAGGGGCCTTCGCTGTAGAAAAGCTCCATTCCGATCTTTACGAAGGGCTTGCGCCCGCCCGCGAAGAGGTCGAGGAAGTCCATCGTCTCGTTCCTGGACGAAAAGTCGCAGGCAATGATTACGTCTTTAGGCATATTGTCAAGTTATATTATGAAACCTTCAAAGAATAATCTGCATCATCTGAAGCGGTTTATTCTTTTCACGTTTCTGAATCTCTGTCACGATAGACGGTCACGCCGTCCTTCAGGGTCAGTTTCACCTTTCCCCGGACCTTCCATCCGTCGAACGGGGTGCTGCGCCCTTTCGAGAGAAAGCCGCGGCTGTCTATGATGTATTCTTTCTGCAGGTCGATGACGCAGATGTCCGCACTCTGCCCGATGCTGAGGCTTCCTCCCAGGCGAAAAATGCGTCTTGGGGAGTCGCAGAGCGCGTTCACGAGACAGTTCAGGCTGAGCTTTCCCGTGAGAACGAGTGAGGTGTAAAGCACCGGGAAGGCGGTTTCCAGCCCGACTATCCCCATCGCGCTGTCTTTCAGGCCGCCGGCCTTTTCCTCCGAGCTGTGAGGGGCGTGGTCAGTGGCTATAGCGTCTATCGTTCCGTCGCGCAGTCCTTCTATGAGCGCGTCGCGGTCGGACCGGGACCGGATCGGCGGGTTCATCTTGAAGCCGCCGCTTTCCTGCAGGTCTTCATCGCAGAGGCAGAGGTAGTGCGGAGCGGTCTCGCAGCTCACGCGCACCCCGCGCATTTTCGCCTCGCGGATCAGTGCGACGCTCTCCGCCGTGGAGATGTGGCAGACGTGGTAGCGGCAGCCTGTCCGTTCGCAGAGCTGCAGGTCCCGCGCTATCTGACCCCATTCGCTTTCGGAGCAGATGCCCCTGTGGCCGCGGGTCCTGCAATACTCCCCGTCGTGGATGTAGCCTCCGCGAAGCAGGGAGTTGTCCTCGCAGTGCGCAGCGATGATGACGTCCTCGCGGGCTGCGACCTCCATAGCCCGGAGCATAGTCTGCCCGCTCTGCACGCCGCTCCCGTCATCGGAAAATGCCGCCACGCTCCCTTTCAGCGCGGCGAAGTCCGTGAGGGTCACGCCTTTGCGGCCGAGGGTTATGGAGGCGTAGGGGAGTACCCGGATGATGGCGTCCCTCTCGATGATGCTCCGCTCCACCGCGAGATGCTCGGGAGTGTCGGGGACGGGGTCCAGGTTCGGCATAGCGCAGACCGTGGTGTATCCGCCTGCGGCCGCTGCCCGCGAGCCGCTCGCGATGGTCTCCTTATATGAGAAACCGGGTTCCCGGAAATGGACGTGGATGTCCGCGAAGCCGTAGCTTACGAGACATCCGCCCGTATCGATGATATGGACATCGCCCTCCGGCCGCAGGTTTTTCCCTATCCCACGGATGAGTCCGTCCCTGATAAGGATGTCCGGGCCGCTCCCTCTGAGCAGGATGCCGCCATCGTTCTCGCCGGAAGGTATGTGCTGTTTCATTTCCATATATTCTATAGTGCCCCGCTGAACCCTATCCCGTGCAGCCGACTATCTCCCTTATGTCTTCTATCCCGAGCCTTTCCATAAGAGCCGGCAGGGCGGCTATGATCTCCGGGCAGACGAAAGGATTGCGAAGGTTCTCCGCCCCCACCTGTACGGCGCTTGCTCCGGCCATCATCATCTCCACCACATCCTCGGCGCAGCTGACTCCGCCGCAGCCCATAACGGGGATGCGGCAGGCTCTGGAGACCTGGTGCACCATTCTGACCGCTACGGGGAATACTGCGGCTCCGGAGAGACCTCCCATCCCCGCCGCCAGAACAGGAGTGCGGCGGCGGATGTCTATCCGCATACCGAGTATGGTATTTATTAGCGTGAACCCGTCCGCTCCGGCATCCTCGCAGGCTCGGGCGATCTTCACTATGTCAGTCACGTTCGGGCTGAGCTTGACGAAGACAGGCTTGCGGCAGACTTCCTTAACGGCTTTAGTGACGGCGGCGGCCGAGGAGGCATCTGTGCCGAAGGCCATACCCCCGTTATGCACGTTCGGGCAGGAGATGTTCACCTCTATGATATCTATGCCCGCGCACCTGTCCGCCTTGGCGCAGCTGCGCCTGTATTCCTCCACGGAAAAGCCGCTTATGTTCGCGATCACGGCATTGTGAAAGACTCTGCGCAGCTGCGGCACTTTCTCCGCCACAAGCGAGTCTATCCCGGGATTCTGGAGCCCGACGGAGTTCAGCATCCCTCCGCGGCACTCTGCGATGCGTGGGGTGGGATTTCCGAAGCGGGGCTGCTCCGTGCCGCCTTTCAGGCAGATGCCGCCGAGGACATTCAAGTCGAGTGAGTCCGCAAGCTCCGCTCCGAAGCCGAAGCAGCCGCTGGCGGGAATGACCGGATTCGGAAGCCGCACCCCGCAGAGATCCGTCGAAAGATTCTTCACCATAATATCTCCTCCTTTCTGAAAACGGGTCCGTCCTTGCATACTCTCTTCGCTCCCGAGGCCGTGCGGACGGTGCAGCCGTAGCATAATCCGGCTCCGCAGCCCATCCTCTCCTCCAGACTCGCTTCGCCCCCGCCTTCCAGCATCGAGCAGACCGCACGCATCATATTCAGCGGCCCGCAGGTATAGAAGAAGTCGTACTGCGGTCTGGCGCGTGAGATCGCGTCCGTAACGAAGCCCCGCGTCCCCGCGCTCCCGTCCATCGTGGCCAGCAGGGGAGTCACACCCAGAGCCTCGAACTCCCGCACGAGCACGATGTCCTCGGCAGAGTTGAAGCCGAGCGCGACGCTGACCTTCCTGCCCAGAGCGAGCAGTTCCCGGCACAGCAGATGCAGCGGAGCGGCTCCGAGACCTCCGCCTACCAGAAGGGCGGACTCCCTGCAGGACTCGGCCGTGAATCCCCGGCCGAGTCCTGTCAGTACGTCCAATCTTTCTCCTTCCCTCATCCCCGCAAGTTTCTCCGTACCCGCCCCTACCCTCTTGTAAAGGAGGGTGAGACCCTCAGGGCCGCAGTCGCACACGGAGATGGGGCGTCTCAGGTAAAAGCCGTCCAGGGCGATGTCCACGAACTGCCCGCCCCGGGCCGTGACAGGTTCATCGGAGCTGATGCGGAGCCCGAAGATGTCCTTCGCCACCGGCCCGTTCGAGTCTATTCTGAATATTGTCTTGCGCATAGCCATAAGCGGAATGAAGTGATTCCCGAAAAAAAACGGATATTGTTCCCCTCATCATAAAAAAGTTGCCCCGCAAAGGGCAACTTTTTCAAAATTACTGCCTTTCGATGACGTTGGTACGTACCCAATTATAGTCACTGTAGAATATGTACCATTCGTAGAGGTAGGACTTGAATGTCTTGAGGTCGAACTCGATGTGGCCTTCTCCGCAAGCCACCGGCCCCATATTGTCGGCGGTCATCGCGGAATTCAGGAATACGGCGCAGTCCACTCCGATGTAGGTCGGGGCGGGGGTGAAGTATCCGCTCTGAAGCGGGATGACCCCGTTGAAGTTCGAAGTCACGATCCAGGCTCCCAGCTTGATGTTCGCGTCATTCTTGAAAATGTCTCCGAGGGTACGGCCGCTTCCCGCATAGTAATTCAGTATGGTCTTCACTTCTTCCGGTTTGAGAGCCTTGTTGAAATTCTCGGCTCTGTTCGGACCCCACATAAAATACTCGTCGCACTCGTCGTGGCTTGACCATACGCAAGGAAGAGGACTCCAGGCCGGACTGCGGTAGTTCGGATAGTCGAGCGGATAGGAATCCATCACGAAATGCGCTCCCTCGATCTGGCAGATGCCCCTGTTGTCGTGACGCTCCACCGGACGGTTCTTTATGTATTCCGAGAACTCTTCGAATTTCTTTATGTTATTCCCGAGTATTTTCGCGCGCGAGTCGTCGTCGATGTCGGTGCGGAACATATGGTAGAGCTGGGTCAGGTAGAGGTTCTGCGCGGCCACGGCGATGTCGCTGGCGCGGAGACCCTCTCTTGCGGCATAGCCCTGGCTCTCCCAGGCCGTGGTGTTATACGTATAGAGGTCGTACATATTGAAGATGTCCCTCTGCTCTATGACCGTGGACAGCAGGAAGTCCATATAGTTCATTCCCTGCACATATACCGGGTTTCCGCCGACGCTGTGGGAAGCCCAGTCGAGAATGATTTTCGATACGTCCTCCTCGGTCTTGGCGTTGCTCAGGCGGATATAGTATTCTTCATTGAAATTGGTGAGTTCGTTCACCCATCTGCTGCGGTCGTTCAGCTTGCCCTCGTAGGTGGTGTTCTTGTAGAGGATGGTCA
>CAVKLO010000111.1:0-5878 GCA_963656985.1 Bulleidia sp.
GGCGATAATTCTCCGTCGCCCCCTCCTCTCCGCGCAGAAAGTCCGCCGACCAGCAGGCCCGCCGCGCTGTTTACCATAATCACCGCCAGGATGGCGTAGGAAAGCATCATCAGCGACACGTGTATGCTCAGCAGAGGCGAAGACAGGACAGGAACCAGAAGAGTGAGGGCCGGATTGGCCTGCCCCATAGCGGCCACGAGCAGTGCGAGCGAAGCCACGATGAGCGCGAACGGGCGCATCAGCGGGAAAGCTCTTCCGGCGGGCAGAGCGGCGAGCAGCACGGTCCAGGCGATGGACATCATAGTTTCAGCACCGTTCGACAGCGGCACGTGTCCGGTGGCTGTCCATATAAGGCCCAGCATCAGAGTCACATACGTAAAAAGCAGCGCATCGAGCAGCAGGGCCGCGAGAGATACGCGGACATTTACGCTGCGCCGTGCGGCGTAATCGCTCACGAACCATCCGAGCAGGACCAGACCGACGACCAGGAAGACTCCCGCGACGGGGAAAAGCGGCGGACAGGTGTTGTAGATGCGTTCGGCTCCGATGCGGATAGCTGACGGAAGATTCTCCTCTCCCGCCTGCAGCGTCTGGAATTTGCGTATCTTTTCGAGCGCAGCTTCGAGCGAAGCATAGTCCCGAGCCGCCGCCAGCTCTCCCATATAATTCATACTCTTGCGCACGAAAACCCACTCGTCCGAGGGGAGAGTTTCCGGAAGGACATCATTCTGGCTGTACCAGAGGATACGTCCCGAAGAGTCGGCGAGAGGGTAGATTTTCAGCAGCTCGCCGGCGAGCAATGCGCTTATCGCCTGCTGCCTCGCTTTGGCGTCATCCGCGCTCCTGCGGCTCTTCTGCGGAACGTCCTTCCAGGAGGAGGGAAAGAACATCCAGCCCGTCATAACCTGCTCGTCCGTAAGCTGCCAGAGGTCGTTCGAGCCGTAGAGTTTCAGGCGGAAGTCGTGCGCGACGCTCTGCAGCGGACACACCCTCCCGCGGTAATGGACATAGAGTTTCCCGAAATTGGCCGCGCTCCCGCGAGGCAGAGTCTTGGGAGCTTTGCCGGCGAGCGTACTTTCGCGAGGCGTAGTTTCGACAGCTTTTCCCGCGGACGCGTTCGCGTCCAATCCGCTTGCACACAGCAGTATCGCTGCCGCCGCAGCAGTCCCGGCAACTTTCCCGGCTACTGCTCTGAATTTCCGGTCGGTAAAGAAGAATGCGAGGAATGCCAGAAGAAAGAGTGCGTAGCCCGTATAGACCGTAGCAGTCCCGGCCACATCGCGGGAAACCGTGAAGCCGGAGCCTTGTTCGTCCTCATCGTAACTGTTCTGGCAGAAACGGTAGCCCTTATAGCTGAGTATGTGGTTCATACTCACTTCCGCGCTTTCTACGCTTCTCCCTTCCTTGTCGATGAGGGTGACTTGCGACCTGTAGCCGGAGGGGGTGTCCGTGCCGGGATAGTAGGAGATGTCGAAAGCGTCCAGACGGAGCGAGAACCCCATCTCCCGGCTTCCGTCGGCATCATCCATATATGAGGATACGGCTTCTCCCTTCCTCAGATGCAGCATCCCTTTCCTCGCGGAAAAGGAAGAAATCAGCGCTCCGGCTACTATAAGCAGCGCCGCGAGATGCATCGAGAGCACCGCAGGTCTTTTCATCAATCTTCTGAACATCATCACTAAAACGGCAATCGGGGAATCCGGCTCGTGTACCGGGATTCCCGACTGCCCATCATAACAACTAAATGGATTCGATAAATTTCACGACGGCGTCGCGGTCGGCCTTGGAGAGCTGCCTGAACTCCTCGACGGACTTTCGGGCATCGCTCTGAGGGTCTCCGTGCCACATAATGGCCTCGATTACGGTATTGGCCCTGCAGTCGTGCAGACGGTCCACGCCCCCGGCTACGAGGGTGCTGAGTCCGCGTCCCCAGAGGGGAGTGGTACGGCACCAGCCTGTGCGTATGTCATTCTTCATATTCAGCTTGTGCTGGACCATATCCGTATAAGGCCAGATCTTCTGATGCGGATAGCGAGGCAGACGGCTGTCCCCGTCCTCGAAGAAGCCGTTCGGGTCGGTGAAATTGTCTTCACCGGTGGTCCAGGTCGGCCTGTGGCAGTAGGCGCAGCCTATCTGAGTGAAGATTTCCTTGCCTCTCTGCACGTCCTCGTCGTCCATATCGCGGGCGGCGGGAACCGCAAGGCCTCGGTGCCATATCATAAAGTCGGTGTATTCGCTGTCCGACATCTCCGGCTCGATATCCTTGGCCATCAGATAGTTATAGATGTCCTCCCCGGGGTCTCCGGTCTTGTTCTCCTCCGGGAAATACTTGTAGAAATTATCCTGCACCTCCTTGTCCCGAGAGGCTGTGCGGGCGTAGGTGGCCGTCATATAGTTGTAGCGGCGGTCGCTTCTGGTGACGTTCGTAATGTTCCAGATGGCATTGGCCCCTGCCGCATCCTGGAGAGGTCCGCGGGACAGAGCGTAGGTGTAGCGCAGCGGACGGCCGGTCTTGCCGTAGGTCTTCACCCATTCGCCGTTCGCGAAGATGGCCGGGTTTATAGGTACTCCGGCCTTTTCCTCGGCTGCATACTGGGCCTTGAGGTCAGCATCGTCTATGGCATCGAGAAGCCCCACTCCATAGACTCCGATGGTGGATTCCAGACGCACGCGCACGTTGCTGTACGGCACTGTGGAGGTGACTCCGTTCTTTGTCACCTCGAGAGGGACATAATAGGCGTCCTCCGGGACGGTGACTTCGGGATAGATGAGGGTGTAGGTCTCTCCGTCAGGGAAGCTGTTGCCCCATTCGTCCTGATACTGAAGCCAGTCGATTTTTATTTTAGTCTCATCGACAGGGGCCTTGAAAGGCTCCACGGCGAGGGTCTGGGGCATACCGGTCAGGGAACTCAGGTAGGTGTCGGTCTCGTCGGTGATGACGAGAAGGTAGCCGTTGGTCATTCTGTCCGCCCTGTATTCGGTCTGCCTGCGGCCGTGGCTGTAGTTCGGGTGACAATAGAGGCAGCCGCGCCGTACCATAAGGGGGCCGAGGCCTCGGAAGGCTCCTTCCTTATTCTGGTTATAGTCTCTCTCGAAGAGCTGTTCTCCGTTCTTGAAGGCCTGGACCATACCTTCGCTTTCCACTACGGGGGTAGGCTGCTCGAAGGCGGAGGTGCTTGAGTTGAAAGCGGTTCCGAGTTTTCCGCCCGCATACCATTCGTCGCTAAGCTCCACGGGTCCGGGGGTCGGATCATCGTGCCTGCCGCAGGCGGCGAGCACGATGACGGAAGCGGCGATCACATATATTCTTTTCATAAATAACGCTTCTTTTTCACCGGGTATTTTTCGAAATATATCCGTTTCTTTAATTTCGGAGATTTCTTTAATCATTGATGAGCACCTGTCTGGCGGCTTCGAGGGCGACATTCAGGGCGTCGCAGGCCTCGATGGCCTCTCCCACCTTTGCATCCTTGTAGTTCTTCACGAAAGGTCTCGGCATAGCGTCTATTGCCTTGAGACAGTTCTCAATGGCGGCTACCACATTGTAATCGGCTGACTTGTCGGCCGATGCTATGTATGCGCTTACGCTGTTCGGCTGGGCCGAGGTGGCGCCGAGCTTGCCGAAGTACGCGCTGCGGATGCTGACCACATTGTCGTAGAAGTCGGTGATGGAGTTCCACGAGTGCGGAGACTCGATGTAGTTCACGTCCTCGCCGGTGTAGGGCTTTCCGATTTTCGAGTTGCCGACTTCGTCGATGATGTCCTTGCAGCCCTCGATGATCTGCTCGCTGCCGGCGGTGACTGATTTCCAGACGCTTCCGGCCTGTCCGCAGAGTTTCATCTGCTCGCCGAAGTCGTCCTCGGGCTCGGCTTCGGCTTCTTCGAGGATGGCACGCTTCTCGGCTGTGACATTGGCCGTTCCGGCCCACGCGGCCTCCAGACGGCAGGCGCTGAGGGTGAGGTCACGCGCCACTGCTATGACGTATTTCATCTCGACCGGGCTGATGTCTGCCGCAGGGCGCTGCTTTCCGTCGCGGAAGATGATGTATTCTATGCCGTGGAAGCCTACGAGTCCGTTATTCAGGTTCGAGACCACGTTGTCGATGTCCGCCATCATCTTCTCGCTGCCGAGAAGGTTCTCGAGGGCCACGCGGTCCAGAGGCCAGGTGTCGATGTGCGGGTCGATGGAGTATTTCGAAGCGGCACCGAAGAGGAAGGCTTCGCTCCACTCCCAGTTCCGGCGTGCGTCTTTCCAGAGGCTGCAGGCGTTCTGCACGCCTTCGTCGGTCGCGGAATTTCCGAGTTCTTCGAGTGCTGACTGGAGGTCGAGGCATTTGTCCGCGAGGGCCTTATAGGTAGGAATTACCGTAGCATCCACGAATTCTTCGTTCGCTTTCTGGAGCTTCAGCTCCTTTTCGTTTGTGTTTTCCGTGCCGTTCTTGTCGCAGGCTGCTGCGGCGAGAACGAGGGCTGCAAGGGCAGCCATTTTCATAAGATTGTGCATATCTGTATAGTTTTGTTGTTTATTTGTCTTTTCCGCTTTTTCTGACTTTTCTGTCGTTTCTGTCTCCGGGAGGCTTTCGGTCTATCGTCTGTCGAAGAAGCCGGCGAAGGCTATTCCGAGAGTGACGGACGGCTCGTCATTGTACGGCTGCACGTAGTAGCGCTTCGAGTATTCCGCCTTTATGATGATGCTTTCGAGCGGGTACCAGTTTATGCCGAAAGCTATACGGTGCTTGCCCACCCAAGGGTAGTCGAGCACTCCGGAGGCTACTTTAAACATAGCGTCGTAGTATTCGTAATGGGCGAAGACATAGCACTTTTCGTCAGTCTTTCCGAGGAGCGGAAGGATGTCGTAGCCTATCTCGAAACTGCCCGCGATGGCGTCCGAACCCACTGCGTTGCGGGACGAAGGGGAAGCGGCGGACATATTGTTCTTGTTGAAGGCCGTGATTTCCGCCGAGTCGTTCAGATGTGCGTAGTCGAAGACTCCTCGGGCTATTATGTTATGGCCTTTATATGTGAAGTCTGCGGAGCCGATAAGCACATCACCCCGGCAGTTTTCGTATTTCTTATTCTTGGTCAAGGAGTTGCGGAAGCTTGTGCCACAGTAGCCGCTGATACCGAGCCTCAGGCCCTTTATGGAACTGTTGTCGAGTCTGAAGGCTCCCGCGTATGAGTTCGCTATCTTGAATTCGTAGGGGGAGCCGGCTCCGTTCTTTATGAAGTTCTCCGTGCTGAAGCGGTCGGAATCGAGGCCGGGAAGGAACAGAAGTTCGTATTGCCAATCATTTTTGCGGCCGAATGTGCCCAGGGCTTCGATTCCCACTTCGTGCCAGGTACAGGGGAAGATGGTGTTCTCGCCTTCCTGACGGTAACCGGTAAAGAATTCATCGGGAAGATGATGGCTGTTCGTGAGGCCGACCGGGATGATGATCATTCCGGCTCTGAGGTTGAAGGCCGGATGTATGCTTTTCTGAATCCAGGCCTGTTCCAGCGCCACTTCGCCGCCGCGCTCTATCTCGCTTTCGTATTCGCCGGTCTCGTCGGCCTCAAGTTCCACGGCGCTTTCGGTGCCGCCGTGCTCGAATTCTATTTCAGTGCCGAGGCTCCAACCCTTGCCGAAGTCATAGCCGAGGCTGATGACGAAATGAGGAAGGTCGAAGCGGCCGTGGCTCCTGTCATCTGTGTATTTTTCGGGAGTGATATATCTCTGCCACGCATCGCTGTAGAAGTTTCGTGTGTACATCGCCTCGCCGTAGCCGCCGATGGTGAGCCTGCTGCCACTATCCGCCCCGGTCCGGGTTTGGGTCTGTGTTTGAGTTTGAGTTTGATTTTGAGTTTGTGTTTGTGTCTGGGCTTCTGCCACCGTCTGTGC
>CAVKLO010000112.1:0-4669 GCA_963656985.1 Bulleidia sp.
GTCGCTCTGTGCGGCGGCCGCGTGCGGAAGCGAGAGCGCGGCGCAGAGAGCCAGAGTAAGTCTAAACAGGCGTAAAGTGTTCATAATGTTTAGATTAGATAATAATGTAGAAAGTGTGTTTTTGTGAAGGATCTTTGTGGATAAATTTGTTTATGAAGAAAGAGTGTACTGGGGTACACGACTGATGAGCAAATAAATTTAGACCCAAAAGACGAGCAAAAACTACCCGAGCCGCCGCCGGGCATACTCCACCCTCGACGCGAACTGCTCGCGACCGATGATGCTCACGATGTCCGCGATGCCGAGTCCGTTGGCCGTTCCGGCCAATACCAGCCTCAGACAGTTCATCACCTTGCCCATAGGCCAGCCCTTCTCCTTTATGTAATCTTCCAGCGCCGTCTCGACTCTCTCCCTGCTGAAATCGCCCTCGAGCGCACATACATTGGCCGCAGCCTCGGCGGCGTGTGCGGGGATGTCCTCCTTCCAGAACTTGTCAGCGTCCTTGGCGAGGAACGGAGCGGTCAGGCTCTCGTCATAGACCTTGGCGCGAGGGGCGAGAGGCCCTGCGGGCTTCTCCGTGGCGGCCCCGGCCTTCACTCCGAAAGCTTCGAATTCAGAAGGAGAGATGAAAAGATATGATGCGATGTTCCAGATGTCCGAGACGAAGGTCGCCCTCTCGCGTGTGAGGACTACCACGTTCTTCACGTAATTCATCGAGAATGAGTGCTCAGCGAAGTCGGCGCTTACAGGACACCTGAAGCAGCCGATGACCTTGATCCCGTGACTTTCCAGCACAGGGACGAAGAGTTCGGTAAGCTCGTTGTCGCTCTTTTTGCGCAGATACTCGCGGTTATACCAGCGTGCCTTGTCGGGGTTGAATTTCGCGCCGGCTTTCTGGACTTTGTCCAGCGAAAAAGCCTTCACGAGCTCAGGCAGAGTGAACAGCTCGCGCTCGTCTCCAGGATTCCAGCCCAGCATCGCCAGCATATTCACGAAGGCCTCCGGGAAATATCCGTCCTCCCGGTAGCCGTGCGAAACCTCGCCCTGAGGATTCACCCAGCGCAGCGGGAATACGGGGAAGCCCAGCTTGTCTCCGTCGCGCTTGCTCAGTTTCCCGTTCCCCACAGGCTTAAGCAGCAGGGACAGATGGGCGAATCTCGGCTGACTGTCCTCCCAGCCGAAGGCCTTGTAGAGCATATAGTGCAGAGGCAGGGACGGGAGCCACTCCTCGCCCCGGATGACCTCGCTGATCTCCATCAGATGGTCGTCCACGATGTTCGCCAGATGGTAGGTAGGCAGTTCGTCAGCCCTTTTCCAGAGCACCTTGTCGTCCAGAGTGTCGGTATTCACCTCGATATGCCCCCGGATAAGGTCATCCATAGCCACCACGGTGTTTTCCGGCATCTTGAAACGGATGGTCCAGTCTGTAGTCTCCGCCAGCAGGCGCTGCGTTTCTTCCGGACTGAGGGTCAGGGAGTTGCGCAGCTTCAGACGGGAAGCCTGATTATAGGTGAAAGTCTCACCCGCGTTTTCCGCCGCAGCCCTGACGGCCTCCAGCTCTTCCGCGCTGTCGAAGGCGTAATAAGCATAACCCCTTTCTATGAGTTCCTCCGCATATCTGCGGTAGAGTCCGCGCCTCTGGCTCTGGCGGTAAGGGGCGTGGGGATGCTTTGCGGAGGGCGTTTCCACTACCTTGCCGTTCCCGTCCACTCCCTCGTCCGGGACTATGCCGCACCAGCGGAGCGCCTCTATGATATACTCTTCGGCTCCCGGCACGAAGCGGTGGGAGTCAGTGTCCTCGATTCTGAGGATGAAATCTCCGCCGTTCTGTTTGGCGTACAGATAGTTGTATAGCGCCGTGCGTACACCGCCCATATGCAGCGGGCCGGTAGGGGAGGGCGCGAATCTTACTCTTGTCCTGCGTTCCATAATCTATTTCTTTTCCTGATGATAGCCCCGTCGGATGGCGGGGATGTTCTCCAGCATACTGAAGTCCTGGGCGCTGTCCACGAGCAGCGCGGGCCTGTCGTCTTCGCTGAAATTGAATGTCCTGCGGTTCTCCTGCGTATTGTAGCCGATGTTCTGGATCGCGGCTGTCTCCGGCAGGCTCACACCTTCTCCGTCGTCGCGGCGCGACCTGTCATAGACGAAGTCGTCCGAGATGGTGATGAGATTCCCCAGGTCCACGTTCGTGATCTTGTTCAGCTTGCTGTACTCGAAGCCGGTCGCTATGACGGTGATCTTTATGGTGTCATCCGCGTCCGGGTCCTCGTTCCAGATGATGCCGCGCTTGAAGATGGTGAACTTCCCCAGCGCATTGCGGATCTTGTCCGTCAGCTCGTTCAGCCCGGTCATATTCAGGCCGTGTTCGTTGTTCGCGAGGGTGATGTTCAGCAGCACCTTGCGGGCCGTGTTGATGACGAAGTCATTCAGCAGCGGCGAATTGATGGCGGAGTTTATGGCGTCGTCTATGCGCTTCTCCCCCTTGCCGCTTCCGCAGCCCATCAGGGCGAGTCCGCTGTCTTTCATCACGGTCTTCACGTCCTCGAAATCCACGTTCACGTAACCGTGCGACTTGATGATCTCTATTATGCCCCGTACCGCCGTGGCCAGAATCTCGTCCACCTTCGGGAAGGCGTCCTGCACCAGAAGGTCTCCGAACTGCTGGTAGAGCTTGTCGTTGTTTATGATGAGGAGGCTGTCCACGTTCTTCTTCAGCTCGTTTATGCCGTCGATGGCCCTTCCGAGCGCCTCGGCTCCCTCATTTTCGAAAGGCAGGGTGACCACGGCCACCGTGAGTATGCCTCTGTCCCTGGACATCTTCGCGATTACCGGAGCCGCGCCCGTACCTGTACCGCCGCCCATTCCGGCGGTGATGAAAAGCATATCGGTGTTATGGTCGAAGAGCACGGAAGCTATCTCGTCCTGGGATTCCAGAGCGGCGTTGCGGCCCACCGTGGCGTTCGTCCCGGCTCCGAGTCCTCGTCCCAGCTGAATCTTCACGGGGACGCTGCATTTCTGCAGGGCCTGCGAGTCGGTGTTGCAGGCCACGAACTTGCAGCCCTGGACATTCTGGTTATACATATAGTTCACGGCGTTGCAGCCTCCTCCGCCTACGCCGATGACGGAGATTTCGGACTCCTTGGCGACCCAGTCGGTCGGGGGGTCCATACTCGGTATCTCGAAATTATCCATACTGCTACTGCTCCATATCATTATAAAGTCCGTCGATCACTCCCTCCATACCGTGGGAGACCTTGTTCAGGAATTTCCCTATGCCGCTCGTAGTCCAGGTGACGCGCGGTTTCTTCTTGGGTTTTTCTTTCTTTTTCTTCGTCTCCTCTCCGAATTCCTCCGGCGGGATGAGATGCTCCGGTATAGGCTCGGCATCGCCGTTGACGGTTGTATTGTCAGCTTCGCTTTCCGAAGCTGAGGATGTCTCTGCGGGCTGCTGTGGGAAGTCTTCCGCAGGGCGCGGGGGGATGATTGGACGCGTAGCGTCCGCCGGAATTCCGCTCTGCGCAGGCTCTTCCTCTGTCTTGTGCTCCGGGAGGACGATCTTGTCGGAGAGACAGTTGAGCAGCTCGTTCTCCTTCGCCGCGAGGATCATTCCTATCGATGCGGCGGCTGACGGTTCGCAGACCTCCGGGCAGCCGGAGCAGGAGAACTTGTGCAGCGGGTAGCCTACGCGGACGTTGTAGCCTGAAAGCTCCTTGGCGTAGGCCGACAGGTTCGGAATCATCGCCCCGCCGCCCGTCAGCACGATGCCGCTGCGCAGCCGGTCAGCATAGCCGCTCTCCTGGATCCTGTAGAAACAGGCTTCGAGAATCTCCTTCATACGGCAGGTGATGACTTCGGACAGGTATTTGACAGTAAGCTGCTTGCAGCTTCCGTCCTCCTTGTTCTCTATCTGAATTATCTTGTCCCGGAGCGTCAGGAGCTTCTCCGGCATACACACGCCGTAGGCGAGCTTTATGTTCTCCGAGAGTCTCTCCGAGGTGCCGCACTCCAGGCGGATGTCGCTCGTGATGGTCTTGCCTCCGAACGGGATCGATGAGTAGTGGCAGAGGATGTTCTTGTGGTAAATGGTCACAGAGGTCACGCCTCCGCCGATCTCGATGAGAGCCACGCCGTTCTCCCTCTCCTCGGAGGTCAGAACGGCTTTTCCGGTCACCTCGGGTATGAAGTACTTGCCCGCTATGGCTTTGCCGGCGAGGTTCATCACCATATCCACGTTCGCGCAGGACCTCTTCTTTCCGATGAAGACCTTGAAGTTGCCGTCCAGCGTCTCGCTGACCATCCCGACGATGTCGCTCTCGCTCGCCATAATGTAGTCGTCCGCCGAGAACGACTGAGGCACGATGCCGTAGATGAAATCGTGCTCCCTGTCATCGAGCGGGTAGGTGTCCGCGGCCTCGTTCTTCAGGAAGTCCACTTCCTCCTGCGTGATGGAGCTGTTCTTGTCGGAGCGTTCTATGCTCGCGCAGGCGCTCTGCTGCTGCACGGAAAAGCGCGGCAGCCCGACCACGAGCTGCAGAATCTTTATCTTCAGTTCCTCCTCCGCCGCGCCGAGGGCTTCCTTGACGCAGGCGGCCGCCTGCTTGGGGTTGAATACCACGCTGTGCCGCACACCCCGGGAAGGAATCTCCCGGTAGTACACGATCTGGAT
>CAVKLO010000112.1:4688-5797 GCA_963656985.1 Bulleidia sp.
CCGTCTTCGATGAGCCCAAATCAATCGATGCTATATACCTTTCATCCATAGTAACCTCGCAAGTTAAGCATTTTATCATTTACAGACGATCTGTCCGTCATATTTCAGGTTCACGCTCGTGTAGTTTTTCCCCGTCGGGCGTATGTAGCGGTAGTAATCCTCCATCCCGGAGAATTTCGCCTCCACCCCGCGCGGCTGCCCGAAAATGAATCTCTCGTTCCCTTCGCGCGGAATCAGAATCAGGTCTCCGCGGCTGTCCACGTGCATCTGCACTATCCGCTCCGCCCAGCCCCCGTCCATAAAGGCGAGCATATTCAGAACGTCCCGGACCCACTCCCCGCGTGCCGTCTCATCGCGTCCCGGGGGGACGTTCCCGTCGATGACCGGCACGTCCGTGCTGCAGGAAGCATTCAGCGGGAAGAAGACCCCGTCCCTGTCCACGTAGAAGCCGTCATCGCCTTTCTGAAAGCGAGCGAGAGGCACCCGATGCGTGATTCTGACGTTCAGATAGCCGTCGTCGGTCGTCCAAGCCTCGCTTCTGAGTATGCTGCTCTGCAGGTTGAGGACATTCTCTATCTTGTAGAGCTGCAGACTGTCGAGCCTCTGCCCGATGTATGGAGCGCAGCGCTTGTCCAGCACGCTGCGCACTTCGCCCTCGCTCATAAATCGCGGTCCCGGCGCGAACGACACTCTCAGTCCCTCGCAGGTTCGCATCCTACGGTCCGCCGCCGCCAGCGAAGCGGTAGCGACCATCGCGGTGAGCAGCGCCGCCAGCGCGAAGAGCGAAAGTATGTGCCTGCGGCTCAGCTTCATCGTTTCTCGAGCATTTCAGTTATGGGACCGGCAAGCCGGT
This sequence comes from Bulleidia sp., assembly GCA_963656985.1. Classification (GTDB taxonomy): domain Bacteria; phylum Bacteroidota; class Bacteroidia; order Bacteroidales; family UBA932; genus Cryptobacteroides. The sequence goes on from CAVKLO010000112.1 coordinate 5,542, forward strand.
CAATATCGCCCGCCCCGAAGGTTACGAGCACGTCCGGCGTCTCGCCCTTCAGGGCTTCCAGCACGTCCTCCTTATGCACAAGCACTTTTTCGGGAGCGGTCACGTCCTTGAAGATCAGCTCGGAAGTCACTCCCGGTATCGGCTCCTCCCTCGCAGGGTAGATGTCCAGGAGGATGAGTTTGTCCACGGCGCTCAGGGCCTTCGCGAACTGCGGCGCGAAATCCCGGGTGCGGGAATAGAGATGGGGCTGGAACAC